>JAYVCF010000157.1:0-7004 GCA_043750095.1 Deltaproteobacteria bacterium | reverse complement strand
TCTTCTCCAAGGTGCTCCCATGCAGACTCCGAATTCCCAAACGCCTGTCTCGCGCGTCGTGTCGGCCGCGCGATTCCTGCTCGCTGCGCTCGTGCAGCTCGCAGAGACGGCGGACCTGGCCCCGACGCTTCAGGCCTCGTTCGATGCGCTCGTAGCGTCGATCGCCGCCACCGCCGCCGCCGACGACGCGACCATCGCGCCGCGCGTCGGGCTTCGCTTCGCCGAGCGCTCCATCGAACTGACCATCCGCCTGATCGCGGTGGCCGCAAAGGGGCTCGACGGTGGCAAGACCGGCGGGCGCATCGCGACCGCGCTCTTCCCCGACGGGCTGCTCGCTACGATCGTCCCGCAGACCGAAGAGCAGCACGCTGTCGCGACGCAGCTCCTCCATCGGCTCGGTGCCAACGAGATCGCGGCGCCGCTCCGCTCGGTTCACGAGCCTGCCCTGCGCACCGCGCTCGACGACCTGCGTCGCGGGATCGAGGAGCGCACGACGGCGCTCGACGCGCACGACCAGGCGTTCCAGCACGAGCTCGCCGCGCGTGACGCACTCATCCGCGCGTACGACACCGTCGCGAACAGCGTGCGCGCCCGCTTCCCGAAGGACCGGGCTCAGCAGGACGTCTTCTTCGAGATCCTTCGTGGACCGTCGACGCCTGCGACCCCGGACGACCCGACGGTCGACGCGCACCCGACCCCGACCAGCTGATCCGTTCCCACAACCAGACGAAGCCCGCGACCCGATACTCCGTTGACTACGGAAGTGGGGCACCGCGGGCTTCTTCGTTTCCGTCCCGGCGATGGCCCGTAGTTCTTCTTCGGGTCGTCCACGTGGACTGGATCCCGAGCGCGAGCTCGCCGCGCGAGCCGCAACCCGGTCAGGGAGGACGAGTTTCAGCCCATTCCCTATCGAATGGTCAGGTGCGCGCGCGGAAAGTCGATCGTGACGCGTTTCGAACGCAGGAGCGCGGTCCCGAGCAGAGAGTCCGTAGAGTCCGTCAGCGTGACCAGCACGCGACGGCGCTCGCCGTCGAACGTCACGACGCCGGCGTAGACCGGCTGGGTGAGCCGAGTTCCGTCCGCGAGCTCGGTCTCGATGTCGCCGAGCCGGGTGAGCGACATCGCCCGTCGATGACGCCGAGCGAGGCACACGTGACCGGTGAAGCCAGTATCGAGGATCAGCGAGATGCGCGTGCGACGGGCTGCGCCGTGGATCGTGATCGCGACGACCGGCTCGCCGCTCGCGTTCACCCGGCCCTGGATCATCGGCGACGTCGCAGCTCGACCGCCGCGCGCGCGCCGACCCGGAAGATGTGGAGGCGCGCGCCCGCACCTAGCTCGGCGCGCTCGATCTCCGCGAGCAGCGCGTCGAGATCGTCAGCGACGACGAAGGCCGAAGTGCTACGGTCGGCCGCCACGAGTCGGCCCCTCGCCGCTGTGCCCAGCGCCGCCAACACGCGCCGCTCCAGCGCTGCCGGGCTCGAGACCGATGTGCGGCGGACGCGTGACTTCATGCACGCACCGTAGCATCGGTACGACACTGATCGAGTCGTCGTGGCTTGACCTCGGGCACGTAGAACGTCAGTGGGTGGCGGCACGCCTCTCGGCGAATTGAGGCGGTGACGACCGCGTGCGCGTACCATCCGCGCGTGGGAACGCGGGCGGCATTCCTCGTGATCGGCAACGAGATCCTGACCGGGAAGGTGGTCGAGGAGAACGTGCCGTTTCTCGCGCGCGAGCTCTTCGGTCTCGGGATCACGCTGGCGCGCATCGTCGTGTGCGCGGACGACGAGGCCGTGATCGCGAGCGACGTTCGGCTGCTGCGGGAAGGGCACGACATCGTGTTCACGAGCGGTGGCGTCGGGCCGACGCACGACGACGTGACCATCCCCGCGGTCGCGCGCTCGTTCGACCGACGCCTCGTGCGCGACCCGGAGCTCGAGCGACGCATCCGCGAGCACTTCGGTGCGCGCACCACCGACGGTCACCTGCGCATGGCGGAGATGCCGGAGGGCGGCGAGCTGGTGGCGAGCGAGAAGATGTCGTGGCCGGTGCTGCGCGTGGAGAACGTCTGGGTGCTGCCCGGCGTCCCGCAGATCTTCCGGATGAAGTTCGAGCTGGTGCGCGATCGCCTCGCACATGGCGAGCCCTTTCAGACGCGTGCGATCTACACGCGCTGTGACGAGGGCGAGATCGCGGCGCTCCTGCGCGACATCGAGACGCGCTTCTCGGGCGTGAGCATCGGGAGCTATCCGCGTCTCTCCGATCCGGAGTACTCGGTGAAGGTCACCGTCGATGGGCGCGATGCGGCCACGGTGAACGCGGCGCTCGACGCGCTCGAGAGGGCCCTTCCGTCCGATCGGATCGTCCGTGTCGAGCGCTGAAGGGCTGACCGGAAGCCCGGTCAGAACCCTTCACAGATCTCAAGTTCCAGCGTGAAAACGCTGGAACAGCACAAGGTCCGACCGGTTTCCGGTCAGACCTTGACCCCGATCAGCGATAGAGTGGGCGCCCTATGTCGCGTCGTTCGCTCGCGCTCGTGCTCTCCGTCGTCGTCTCCGCTTGCACCGAAGGTCCGCCGCCCGCGGCACCGGCGCACCACGTCGCGCGGTCGAGCGCTCCGGCCCCGACCGCCACGGCGGTGCCGGCACCCGAAGCGCCGACGGAGTCGCGCGACGTCACCTTCGTCACGACCGATGGGGTGACGATCGCAGCGACGCTTCATCGCGCCCCGCGAGTCGATGCGCCCGCGGTGATCTTCGTTCATCAGCTCGGCTCGACGCGCGCCGAGTGGGCGCCGCTCATCGCGCGCCTTCACGCCGGCGCCGCGTTCACCACGCTCGCCATCGATCTGCGCGGCCACGGCGCGAGCACGCGGGGGCCTTCCGGCAACCTCGACTGGCAGACGTTCGGTACAGCGCAGTGGGCGGCGACGCGCCTCGACGTGCTCGCAGCGCTTGCGTACCTCACCGGGCCCGACTCGCGCGTGGCCCCGGCGTCGATCGCGGCCGTGGGCGCGAGCATCGGCTGCTCGGCCGTGATCGCCGCCGCCGCCGAGGAGCCGCGGCTCGGAACGCTGGTCACCCTCTCGCCTGGCCGCGCGTTCCACGGCTTCGACGCGATCACGCCGGCGATCCACTTGGACGATCGCGCGATCTTCGCGCTCGCCTCGCGCGACGAGACCGACTCCGTCGACACCGCGCAGGCGTACGGGCGCATCACGGGCGTGCCGGCCTACATCCTCGACGGCGATGCGCACGGTGTCGTCATGTTCGGCACCGCGCCCGAGACGCTGGATCGCATCGAGGACTTCTTGCGCGAGCGCCTCGCCTGGGCGCGTCTCGCTCCGCGCGATCCCGTGGCGGGCTCTGTCGCGCCGCCTCCGACGAGCCTCGGGTCGCCCGCGCCGCCGAGCTGAGATGTCGGCGGATCTCGCTGGGCTCGTTCGCGCCTCGCGCGCGTGCGTCGTGCTCACGGGAGCCGGCGTCTCCACCGCCTCGGGGATTCCGGACTTTCGCGGAGACCACGGCCTCTGGACGCGGGAGCAAGCGGCGCGCGTCGCGTCGATCGAGGGATTTCACGCCGACCCGCGCGGCTTCTACGCGTTCTGGGTGCAGCACCTCGGCGGCCTCTGGGCGGCCGAGCCCAACGATGCGCACCGCGTGATCGCCAAGCTCGAAGCGCGAGGGCTCGTGCACACGCTGGTCACACAGAACGTGGACGGCCTGCACTCGCTCGCGGGCTCGCGCGAACCGCTCGAGGTGCACGGCAACTTCCGACGCGCACGCTGCCTCACCTGCGGCGCGCGCTACGAGACCGTCTCGTTCCTCGCGGAGCTCCGCCCCGGAGAAGCGCCGAGCTGCACGATCTGCAGCGGCCTCGTGAAGCCGGACGTCGTGCTCTTCGGCGAGTCGCTCGATGCGAGCTTCGATCGCGCAGAGGTCGCGGTCAGCGCGTGCGATCTCTTGATCGCGATGGGCACCTCGCTCGAGGTCGCGCCCGTCGCAGACCTGGTCCCGCGCGCGATCGACCGCGGCGCGAACGTGGTGATCGTCAATCGCGATCCGACGCCCTTCGACGACGACGCGACGCTCGTGATCGGCGGCGACCTCGTGGACTGCGCGCGCGCGCTCGCGCGGGAGCTCGCGATCGATCTCGGGTGAGTGAGCCGCGGTCCGCCGCATCAGCCCAGTCTGTTATCTTCGAGGGATGAAGACGCTGGTAACGCTGTTCGTCGTGGCACTCGGGATCGCGGGATGCGGTGGCACGTCGGGCGCGGGCTCCGATACGGGCGCGGGTCGCACGGACGCGGCGACGACGCACGCAGACACGGGGCCGCTCGTCGACACCGGCGTTCTGCCCGTCGACACCGGCGTTCTGCCCGTCGACACCGGCGTTGCGCCCGTCGATACCGGCATGGCTGTCGATGCGGCGACGGTTCCCGGTACCGATTCCGGGAGCACGACTCCCACGCGCTGGGTGATGGGCTACTACCCGGGCTACCTCCGCTCGTCGCTTCCGGCGTCCGAAGTGGACTTCACCTCGATGACGCACCTCGCGGTCGGTCGCGCGACACCGCAGGTGGGCGGCAACCTCGACACCACGTTCGACATCGACGCGACCGCAGGACCGATCTTCGCGCGTGACCTCGCCGACCGCGCGCACGCCGCCGGCCGCCATCCGATCCTGATGCTCGGTGGCGCAGGCGAGCACGCCGGCTGGGTCGCCGCGGCGAGCAGCACCACGCGCGCGCACTTCGTCACCACCATCCTCGCCACGATGGACGACCTCCACTTCGACGGAGTGGACGTCGACTGGGAGCCGCTCGACGCCGCCGACGAGCCCGCGTTCACCGCGCTCGTTCACGCGCTCCGCATCGCGCGTCCGGCGATGATCATCACGGTGCCGATCGGCTGGCTCAACGCGAACGCCCCGTCCGTGAGCTCGGTCTGGGCGACGGTCGCGCCCGACGTCGATCAGCTGAACATCATGAGCTACGAGATGGCCGGCTCCGCCGCCGACGGCTGGTCCGGCTGGGAGAGCTGGCACGGCGGCGCGCTGATGGGCTCGGGCGGATCCACGCCGAGCTCGGTCGACTCGAGCGTTCAGGGCTATCTCGCAGGCGGCGTTCCCGCGGCGCGGCTCGGCATCGGCGTCGGCTTCTACGGCGAGTGCTGGACGGGCGTGAGCGCGCCGCATCAGTCGACGGCCAGCGCGCACATCGTCGCGAGCGACAACGTGATGACGTACGACCACATCCTCAGCGCGTACTACTCCGCAGGCGCGTACCACTACGACGCCGCCGCCCAGGCGGGGTATCTCTCGTTCAGCGCGGGCCACGGACCCGAGCACTGCACCTTCGTCTCGTACGAGGACGAGACGTCCATCGCGGCGAAGGGCGCGTACGTCGCATCGCACGGCCTCGGCGGCGCGATCATCTGGGCCATCAACGAGGGCCACGTTCCTTCGCTGCCCGCGGGCTCGCGCGATCCCTTGCTGACGGCGATGCGGCACGCGTTTCTCGAATAGGCCTCGAATAGGCCTGGAGTAGGCGCGGCCGTGACGGCGTGCTAACCGCAGGTCCTCATGGCCGACCGCGTCCGCTTCGCTCCTTCGCCCACGGGCTATCTGCACATCGGCGGCGTTCGCACCGCGCTCTACAACTGGCTCTGGGCACGTCAGACCGGCGGCACGTTCGTGCTGCGAATCGAGGACACCGATCAGGAGCGCTCCACCGAGGAGAGCGTGAAGGTCATCTTCGACTCGATGAACTGGCTCGGGCTCGACTGGGACGAGGGCCCCGGCAGGAAAGAGCCGCACGCGCCTTACTTCCAGACGCAGCGCATCGCGCTCTACAAAGAGTTCTCCGACAAGCTCATCACGCGCGGCCATGCCTTTCGTTGTTACTGCACCAAGCAGGAGCTCGACGTGCAGCGCGAGGCCGCGCAGAAGGCCGGCAAGTTCTTCAAGTACCCGGGCACGTGTCGCAGCCGCAGCGACCAGCCCGATCTCCCGTTCGTCGTTCGATTGAAGGCGCCCTCGAGTGGAATGACGGGCTGGAACGATCTCGTGAAGGGCCGCATCGACGTCCCCAACGAGCAGCAACAGGACGTCGTCTTGATGCGCGGCAACGGCGTCCCGCTCTACAACTTCGGCTGCGTCGTCGACGACGTGACGATGGGCATCACGCTCGTCGCGCGCGGCGACGATCACGTCGTCAACACACCGATCCAGGTCATGTTGTTCGAGGCGCTGGGCGCTGCCTTCGAGGGAGTTGGGCTCCCGAAGTTCGCGCACCTGCCCATGATCAACGGCTCGGACGGCAAGAAGCTCAGCAAGCGCACGGCGGCGGTGAGCGTGGGGGAGTATCGCGACATGGGCTATCTGCCCGACGCGTGCCTCAATTACCTCGCGCGCCTCGGCTGGTCGCACGGCGACGAGGAAGTCTTCTCGCGAGACCAGATGGTGCAGTGGTTCGATCTCGAGCACGTGAGCCGCTCGCCTGCGCGCTGGGACCCGGAGAAGCTCAAGTGGCTCAATGGCGAATACCTGCGCAAGCTCCCCGACAAGGAACTCGCTGCGCGCCTCGAGCACGAGAAGCGCGAGGTCTACAAATTCCTCGCCTCCGTGATGGATCCGGTCGCGATGACGGCGGCCGGCAAGTCGAAGTTCCTGGTGCTGAACGACCATGAGCGCTTCCTCATGACCATGGCCGAGCCCGCGCACCCGAGTGAGGCGATGACGCGGGACCATCTCAACGAATCCGGCCGCAAGGTCCTGCAGGGGCTGATCCCCAAGCTGCGCTCCATCCCCGAATGGACGTCGCTTGCAGTCGGCACGACTCTGCGCGATGCCATCCGCGACCTGGCGGTCAAGCCGCCGCAGGTGATGATGCCCTTCCGCGTGGCGGTCACCGGCCAGATGCAGACCCCGGCCATCGACGCCATCGCCGCCGCGCTCAAGCGTGAAGTGGTGCTGGAGAGGCTGGAACGCGCCGCCGCGGG
>JAYVCF010000156.1:0-6847 GCA_043750095.1 Deltaproteobacteria bacterium | reverse complement strand
ATCAACCGAACGCCCTCAGGATCCGCGCGCGTCGCCATCCTGACGGTAGATCACAACCGTCGGATCTCGGTCAACGCGAGATGTGTAGGATCATGAGGGTGGGGGCTCCTTCGGGAGCGTAAGAGCGAGCCGCTTCGGCGAGCAGCGAGCGAAGGAGCCACCGCCCGCCGCGGGCTGGTGGCACCCGCGGAACATCCAACCCTCTCGCGTGGTTGGCCCCCCGGCACCCCCCGGTGTAAACACCCGCGCCTCCTTCCTCCAGGCTTCCTCTAGGGCCACCGCATGTACAACGACGTTCGCGCCATCAACGACCTCGTCCAGCGCGAGAGCGCTTTCATCGACGCCATCCAGCACGAAGTGCAGAAGGTCATCGTCGGCCAGGACACGATGATCGAGCGCATCCTGATCGGCCTGCTCACGGGCGGTCACGTGCTGCTCGAGGGCGTCCCCGGCCTGGCCAAGACGCTCACCGTCAAGACGGTCTGCGAGACCATCTCGGCGCGCTTCTCGCGCATCCAGTTCACGCCCGACATGCTGCCCGCCGACGTCATCGGCACCGTCATCTACAACCAGCAGAAGGGCGAGTTCACCAACAAGAAGGGGCCCATCTTCGCGAACCTCGTGCTCGCCGACGAGATCAACCGCGCGCCCGCCAAGGTGCAGAGCGCGCTGCTCGAGGCAATGCAGGAGCGCCAGGTCACCATCGGCGACACGACGAGCGTGTTGGAGTCGCCCTTCATGGTCATGGCCACGCAGAACCCCGTCGAGCAGGAGGGCACCTACCCGCTGCCCGAGGCGCAGATCGATCGCTTCATGCTCCACGTGAAGGTCGGCTACCCGACGCGCGACGAAGAGCGAAAGATCATGGAGCGCATGGCCAAGGCCGCGCTCAGCGGCAACCAGAACCGCGGCGGCGACGAGGCCCTCAAGATCGCGCACATCACCACGCCCGAGGCGATCCTCAAGGCGCGCGAGACGATCGGCCACATCATCGTGGACGAGAAGATCAACGACTACATCGTCGACGTGGTCATCGCGACGCGCGATCCGAAGAAGGCCGGCATGAAGGACCTCGCGGGCATGGTCGCCCACGGTGGCTCGCCGCGCGCGAGCATTTCCTTGAACCTCGCGGCGCGCGCGCACGCGTTCGTGAAGCACCGCGGCTACGTGACGCCCGAGGACGTGAAGGCCGTGGGCCCCGACGTGCTGCGCCACCGCATCATCCTCACGTACGAGGCCGAGGCCGAAGAGATCACGAGCTCGGACGTGGTGAAGCGCATCTTCGAGACCGTGGAAGTTCCTTGAACGGGTGATGGCGTCGTGATCCCCCGAGAGCTGGTCAAGAAGCTCAAGAAGATCGAGATACGCACCGCGAAGCTCGCGAACGAGCAGCTCGCCGGCGGGTACCACTCCGTCTTCAAGGGACGCGGCATGGCGTTCAGCGAGGTGCGCCAGTACCAGCCGGGCGACGACGTGCGCTTCATCGACTGGAACGTGTCGGCGCGCATGAACGACACCTACGTGAAGGTGTTCACCGAAGAGCGCGAGATGACCGTGATGCTCCTCGTGGACCTGTCCGCGAGCGAGCGCTTCGGCGCGATGGCGCGGCCCAAGGTGGAGACGGTCGCGGAGCTGAGCGCGCTCCTGGCGTTCTCGGCCGTGAAGAACAACGACAGGGTCGGCTTGATCCTGTTCACCGACCGCATCGAGAAGTACGTGCCCCCGAAGAAGGGCAAGGGGCACGTGATGCGCGTCATCACGGAGATCCTCGCGGCGCGGCCGAAGGGGACGGGCACCGACATCCGACAGGCGCTCGACATGCTCGGCAGCATGCAGCGCAGGCGCAGCGTCGCGTTCCTGGTGAGCGACATGGTGGCGCCCGATTACGAGCGCAGCCTCCGCATCGCGGCCGCGCGTCACGATCTGATTCCCGTGCAGGTGGTGGACCCACGCGAGGAAGAGCTGGCGGACGTGGGCCTGGCGCTGCTCGAGGACCTCGAGACCGGCGAGCTCATCGAGATCGACACCAGCGACCCGGTGATCCGAAAGGCGTACTCCACGCGGGTGGCGAAGGACCGCGCGAACCGCGAGCAGTTCTTCGGACGCCTCGGCGTGGACTCGGTCTACGTGCGGACCGACCAGGACTACGTGCGCCCGCTCGGGGATCTGTTCCGGCGGCGCCAGAAGCGCATGAAGGGATACGGGTGATGCGCGCGCCGGGCGCGGAAACGGGAACGGGCAGGGGTCCGCGAACCGGCGCGGGCACGCTCTCGCTCTCGCTCTCGCTCTCGCTCTCGCTCTCGCTCTCGCTCTCGCTCTCGCTCTCGCTCTCGCTCTCGCTCTCGCTCCCGCCGGTCGCGTTCGCTCAAGAGGATGCGGGCGTCGACACGGGTGCCGGTCTCGACGCGGCCATCGACGCGGCGATCGACGCGGCCATCGACGCCGCGGAGCCCGACGCCGGCCCGCCCAGCGACGAGCAGCCCGACATCGACGTCGCCCTCCCCGAGGGACACGACGCAATCGTCGAGCTCACGCTCGCGCCCGATCACGACGTGATGACCGGCGACATCGTCACCGCGACCATCGCGGTCACGCTCACCGAGGGCGACGACGTCGCGGTGCCGCGCCAGGAGTTCGGCACCCTCGAGCTCCACGATCAGCGGCACACCGATCGGCCCGTCGACGGCGGACGCCGCGTCTACGTGTTCGAGCTCGACTTCCTGATGCTCGAGCCCGGCGATCAGCAGCTGCCGCCCATTCGTCTGCGCGTCGTCACGGCCGACGGCGAGGTCGGCACGCTGCACACCGAAGCACAGACCATCCACGTCGGCTCGCTCACCGCGAACGAGCCCGACGCGCAGCCGCGACCACCGACGCAGCCGGTCCCGGTGATGGAGGACGACTACACGCTCGCGTACGTGCTCGGCGGGCTCGGGCTGATGTTGCTCGGCGCGTTGATCACGTGGCTCGCGTTGCGCTGGTGGCGACGCCAGCCGAAGGTCGCGCCGCCGCCGCCGCCGAAGAGGCCCGCCTGGGAGCTCGCGCTCGAGAAGATCGAGGTGCTGCGCAAGCGGCTCCCTGCGTCGCTCACCGACAACAAGCAGGTCGAGATCGTGGACGGTGTCTCCGACGCGCTGCGCGAGTACCTCGGCGCGCGCTTCGACTTCAACGGCCTCGAGAGCACGACCGACGAGGTCATCGCGCGCGTTCGGCACGAGCGGCTCGGTCCGATCGCGCTCGAGGAGATCATCGCGCTGCTCGGCGACGCCGATCTCGTGAAGTTCGCCAGGGCCGTCCCCGACGGAGAGACCTGTGAGCGCATGATCGACGGCACGGTCCGCATCGTGCGCGGGACGATGAGCGTGTCGACGCCCGCGATCGCGCAGCCCGCGCGCTCGGCCGGCGGCAGCGGTGAGCGTTCGAGCAAGCCGGGCACGCGAAAGAAGAAGAGCGGCGCCGACGAGCGGATGATCGCGGAGGCCTCGAAGGCCGCAGCGGCGGCAGAAGCGGCAACTGCGCCGGCCCTGACGTTGCGCGAGGACGGCGCGCGGCTCGTGCCAGATACGAATCCCCCGGCGGCGCCGGGCTCTGCGCCCGCACCCCAACCTGCTCCCGCCGCCGCGGAAGCGGAGGTGCCCTCGACCTCGCCTTGGCGTCAGAGCACGGCCACCATCGCCGACGGCACGCGCGACCCCAACGATCCCGAGCCGCCCGCCTCCAAGAAGGAGGAGCCATGAAGCGCTGGGTCGAGGTCGTCGTCTCGATGGTCTGGACGCTCCTGCTCTTGACGATGTCCTTCTACGTCGTCTGGTGGTGGATCGAGCGCGTCTACGAGGTGCCCTTCGAGTGGGGCAGCTTCCGCTTCGAGCGGCCCTGGGCAGGACTCCTTCTTTCGGCGGGCCTCTTGGTCTGGGTCGCGCGCTCGTGGATCTTGCGCGACGCGCTGCCGCGGCTTCGTGTCTCGCGCGGTGCGGATCTCGCCAAGGTCGCGCGGCCGACGCTCCGCCAGTGGATCGCGCCCATCACCACGGCATCACGCGTGGTCGCCGTCAGCCTGCTCGCGCTCGCGCTGATGGGCCCGCAGAGCATCCACGCGCGCGACGACAGCGAGGTGCAAGGCATCGACATCGTGCTCGCGCTCGACGTCAGCTTGTCGATGCAGGCGAGCGACATCCTGCCGAACCGCTTCGAGGCCATGAAGGCCGTCGTCGACGACTTCGTGCAGCGCCGTCCCAACGACCGCATCGGCGCGGTGGTGTTCGGACGCGACGCGTACACGCTCTTGCCGCTCACCACCGACAAGGAGGCGCTGCGCGGGATGATCGCCGAGCTCGAGCTCGACATGATCGACGGCCGCGGCACTGCCATCGGCAACGCGCTCGGCGTCTCGCTCAATCGCCTGCGTCACTCGACCGCGGAGTCGCGCGTGATCATCCTGCTCACCGACGGTGACTCGAACAGCGGAAACGTGTCGCCCGAACAAGCAGCCGAATTCGCACACAACATGAACGTGCGCGTCTACACCGTGCTCATGGGCCAGGACGACTCGGCGGCGGTGCAGCAGGGCACCGACATCTTCGGCCGACCCGTGATGGGCCGCGGCGAGTTCCCCATCAACCCGCAGCTCATGCAGCACATCGCCGACGAGACCGGCGGGCAAGCCTTCATCGTGGGCGATCGACAGAGCCTCGAGCGCAGCTTCCACTCCATCCTCGACGCGCTCGAGCGCAGCGTCATCGAAGATCAGGGCCGCGTGTACGGCGAGCTCTTCCCGGCGTTCGTCTGGCCCGCGCTCGCGCTGCTCATCCTCGAGCTGGTGCTCTCGGCGCTCTGGCTACGGAGGTGGCCGTGACCTTCGCGCATCCCTCGCTCCTCTGGCTGCTGCTCGTGGTGCCCTTCCTCGGGGGGCTCCCCATCCTCGCGTCCTGGCTTCGTCAGCGGCAGAAGGCGCGCTTCGGCGATCCCGATCACATCGACGCGCTCATCGCTGGCAAGAGCGGCGCGTTCCGTGCGGCGCGCGGAGCGATCTTCGTCGTGGCGATCGCGCTCGGGCTCTTCTCGCTCGCAGCGCCTCAGTACGGCTCACGCACGCGCATCCTGCGTCGACGCGGCGTGGACGTGGTCATCGCGCTCGACTTCAGCAAGAGCATGCTCGCGCGCGACGTACGTCCGAGCCGCATCGAGCGCGCCAAGGCCGAGGTGCTCCGCTTCATCGAAGAGCTCGACGGGGACCGCGTCGGCATCGTCGCGTTCGCTGGCGAGACGATGGAGTTCCCGATGACGGTCGACTACGCGGCGCTCGCGCTCTTCTTCCGCGACCTCGGGCCCTACGACATGCCCGTGGGTGGAACGGCGATCGCGCGCGCGCTGGAGGCATCACGTCGGCTGCTCGACCGTGCGTCCCATCACCCGGGCGCCGACGAGCCCGAGGACGACCCGAGCGCCCGCTCGCGCATCGTGATCTTGATGACCGACGGCGAGGACCACGAAGGCGACCCCATCCAGGTCGCGCACACGCTCGCCGACGCGGGCGTCCGCGTCTACACCATCGGCATCGGCACACGCACGGGGGAGCCCATCCCCACGTACGCGCCCGACGGGACGTGGACGGGCTATCTGCGCGACGAGGCGGGCGCCGTCATCACGACCTCGCTCACCGAAGAGAACGAGGCGCAGCTCACGCAGATCGCCGACATCACGGGCGGTCACTACTACGCAGCCGGACGCGGCGGCGTCGGCATCGATCAGATCCGCGCCGAGATGCGCCGCATGCATCAGGACGAGCAGCGCGCACGACGCGTGACGGTGCACGAGGATCGCTACGCGCTGGTGCTCTTGCCTGCGTTCTTGCTCATCGTGCTGGAGGCGCTGCTGCCCGAGGCCTGGATCGGACGCATCCTGCGGCGGCGCGCGGAGAAGAAGAAAAGGAGCGCGAAGGCATGACGAACGTGCGATTCGCCTGCGTCGTTGCGGTCTGTGGCGTGCTCACCTGGGGCGCACCCGCCGAGGCGCAGTCGTTCTGGGACAATCTGTTCCGCAGCGAGAACCGGCACGTGCGCGACGGCAACGACGCGCTCGCGAGCGGCGACGCCGAGGGTGCGGTCGGCGACTACGACCTCGCGGCCCGCGAGCTTCCGAGCGAGCCCGGCGTTCACCTCGATCGCGGGCTCGCGCTCCTCGCGCAGGCAGATCACCCGAGGGCGCGCGAGGCGCTCCAGCTCGCGACGGACCCGCCCGCGCCGCGCGAGATCCGCGCGGACGCCAACTACGACATCGGGCTCTCGTTCTATCAAGAGGCCGATGCCGCCGCGACGGCCGATGATCACGAGACCGCGCAGCGCGACTTCCGCGAGGCGGCCGATGCGTTCCGCGCCTCGCTCCGCCAGCGTCCAGGAAATCGAGACGCCGCGTGGAACCTCGAGCTGGCGCTGCGCCGGATCCAAGAAGAGGAAGAGGCGCAGGAGCAGGAAGAACAAGAGCAGCAGGACCAGCAAGATCAAGAGCAGGACCAGCAGGACCAGCAGGATCAACAGCAGGACCAGCAGGACCAGCAGCAGGATCAACAGCAGAGCGACCAGCAAGACCAGCAGGACGGCCAGCAAGCCGACGCGCAGGAGCCGCAGCCGGCCGAGCCCGACACCACCGGCACGCGTGACTCGCTCCCGCCCGACGAGCGCCAGGTCCTCGACGCGCTCGAGGACGGCGAACAGAATTTCCAAGGCGCGCGCGCGCGGGCACGCGGCGATCGTGAGCGCCGACGCGTGACACAGGACTGGTGACGTGATCGCCCGCCGCCGCGTGACGCTCGTCGCTCTCGTCGCCCTCGTGGCCGCGACGAGCGTCAGCG
>JAYVCF010000155.1:0-28946 GCA_043750095.1 Deltaproteobacteria bacterium | reverse complement strand
CCCGAGCCATCGCCGAGGGTCAGATCGGTGAGCACGAGATCGACGTTGCGTGCTCGCATGGCCTCCGCGATACCGCGGGCCGTCTCGACCCGATACCCGCGCGCTTCGAGGACGATCTGCACGAGCTCGAGGCTGTCCGCATCGTCGTCGACGATCAGCACGCTCCTCCCGCGTGGGCGCACCCCGTCTCGGCCCGACGGCGTCGCCGAAGCTCGCGTGCCACCCGCGACGGCCAGCGTCTCGGGCCGATGGTCCTCCTCGCGATCGTGCACCCCGTTCGTCTCGCTCGTGCCGCCCGCGACGGGCTCCGCACCGCGCTCGAGCCGGCGATAGAGCGTTCGGCGATCGAACCCGAGGATGCGCGCCGCGGCCGACTTGTTTCCTTTCACGAGCCCCAGCACGTGATGCATGTAGCGCCGCTCGAGCTCGTCCATCGACACGAGCTCCGCGCTCGTGGCGGGCAAGAGCGCGCTGAACTGGTCCGGCCGATACGCGCGCACGCGCTCGGGGAGATCCTCGACGACGAGCTGGTCGTACTGCGCCATCGCCACCGCTCGCTCGATGCCGTTCTCGAGCTCGCGCACGTTCCCGGGCCACTGGTACTGGACCAGCTTCGCGAGCGCGGGCGCCGCGAGCCCCTTCACGGCCTTCTCGTGCTTGCGCGCGAAGCGCTCCACGAACACGCGCGCGAGCAGCGGCACGTCGCCGTCGCGATCGCGAAGAGGCGGCACGCTCACCGAGCACACGTTGATTCGATAGTAGAGGTCCTCGCGGAAGCGCTTCTCGGCGACCTCACGCTCGAGATTGCGGTTGGTGGCCGTGATCACGCGCGCGTCGAAGGACACTTCGGTCGAGTCTCCGACGGGGCGCACGCGGCGCTCCTGGATCGCGCGAAGCAGCTTCACCTGCATCTCGAGCGGCATCTCACCGATCTCGTCGAGGAAGAGCGTGCCGCCCTGGGCTTCGAGAAAGAGCCCGCGCCGCGAGACCTTCGCGTCCGTGAACGCACCCTTGGCGTGACCGAAGAGCTCGCTCTCGAGCAGCGTCGCCGGCACGGCCGCGCAATTGAGCGCCACGAAGGGCCCGCTCTTGCGCGGGCTGTGCTCGTGGATCGAGCGCGCGACGAGCTCCTTGCCGGTGCCGCTCTCGCCCGTGACGAGCACCGTCGCCTGCGTCGGCGCGATGCGCATGATGACGTCGAAGACCTTGCGCATCGCCGGGCTCTCTCCGAGCACCTTCGAGAAGCCATGGACCTCGGCGACCTCGTTGCGAAGCCGATGCACCTCGCTCTTGAGGCGATGGTGGGAGACCGCGCGCTCGACGGTGAGCGCGAGGAGCTCGGGATCGACAGGCTTCACGATGAAGTCGAAGGCCCCCGCGCGCAGCGCACCGATGGCGGCTTCGAGGCTGGCGTGTCCGGTCACGACGACGACCGGGAGATCAGGCCGCGCCGCGACGATCTTCTGGCAGAGCGCGAGCCCGTCGAGCGTGCGCATCTGGAGATCGGTGAGGACGACGTCGATCTCCTCATTCATCGCATCCGAGAGCGCCTCCGCCGGGTTCGTCTCCGCGGTGGCCCGGTAGTCCCGGATCCGGAGGCTCTCCGCCAGCATTTCAGCCGAGTCGGCGTCGTCATCGACCACGAGAACATTTCCGCGCATGTCGCGTCCTGCTGCACAGGTTAGACCGCGACTCGCTCGTCGGACCGTATCAGGCGTAAGTGCCCGAACTGATGACGAACATCCTTTCCGGACGGCTCCGCGCGGCGCTCGGTATGTTGCAGAACGTCCCACATGTTGGGGCGACCTGCGGGGCGCCTGCGACACATCCGGCTCTGCCTGAACGGATCCTGTAGAGATAAGGTATGGCCCGCGCGCGGATCCTCATCGCCTCACACCGACGCCCGTCGCCTCACCCGCCCACCATGAAACAGGTGATCTGAGGGTGGCGCACCGGTTGCACCAAGAGGGTCGGAGGCGCTCATGCTCGCTCAGGCCATCACCCCGAACCGATTCGAACGCAACGAGGACACGCTGCCGCTCTTGGATCCTCACGCGCTCGCATCCGCCGCGCGCACACCCTCGCTCGACGTCGCCGCGCGCACCGACATCGGCAAGAAGCGCGATCACAACGAAGACCAGTACGTCGTGGCGCACCTCGGACGATGGATGCGCATCGCGCAGACGAGCGTCGGCGTGTCGGGCCGCGACCTCACCAGTCCGCAAGGTACGTTGCTCGTCGTCGCGGACGGAATCGGCGGCCACGGCGGAGGCGACGTGGCGAGCGCGGTCACGCTCGATGCGTTCGTCGAGCACTCGCTGCTCGCGATGCCCTGGTTCGCGTCGGACACGCCCGAGGGCGAAGCGATGCTCGCCGCCGACGCGACGCGATTTCTCGCGGAGTGTCAGTCGAGGCTCAGGCTGATCGCGGAGCGCAAGGGGCTGCCGCCCAAGCTCGGCACCACGCTGACGGCCGCGTACCTCTCGGGCTCCGGCTTGATCATCGTGCACGTGGGAGACACGCGCTGCTATCGGCTGCGAGCGCAGACGCTCGAGCGCCTCACGCACGATCACACGCTCGGGGTCGCGCTCGGTGAGCCCAACGGAAACTTCGCGCACGTGCTCGTCAACGCGATCGGTGGGAGCCGCGAGCTTCCGAAGCCGGAGATCGTCGCGCACAGCTGGCAGGCCGGAGATCGCATCCTGCTCTGCTCGGATGGTCTTCACGGTCCCGTCGACGATGTGACGATCGCGGGCGTGCTCGGCGGCGCCACCAGCGCCGGCCAAGCGGTCGACGCGTTGATCGCGACGGCGCTCGAGCGTGGCGGTCCCGACAACGTGACGGCCGTGGTTGGGTTCGCATGAACTCCTCGACGCGCGACACCGGCTCCGGCGACGTGACCCCGCTCGATGGCGTGGCCCGCCTCTCGCTCCATCCACCCAGCGCTAGAAAGACGGCGACGCGCGGCGGTCGCTATCGGGTGGGCGAAGTCCTCGGCGAGGGCGGCATGAGTGTCGTGTACGCCGCCTACGACCTCTTGCTCGAGCGCGAGGTCGCCCTCAAGGAGCTCCACATCGACTCCACGATCGATCCGAGCGTGCTCGTGGGCGAGGCCAAGGTCCTCGCCGCGGTCCAGCACCCGAACGTCGTCACGGTCTACGGCCTCCACATGGAGCCCGGCGGCCGTCCGTTCTTCGTGATGGAGCGCGTCAGCGGCGAGACGCTCGATCAACTCGTCGCGCGACGTCGCCCCAGCCTCTCGGAGGCGCTCGCGCTGCTCGATCAGGCGGCCGCGGGGATCGACGCCATCCATGCCGCAGGCCTGGTCCACGGGGACATCAAGCCGTCGAACCTCCTGGTCGATGCGAACGGCGTGCTGAAGATCGCCGACGTCGGGCTCGCGCCTCTCCTCGAGCACATGCGAACGGGCGAGATCCTCGGAACACCCGCGTACATGTCTCCCGAGCGCGCCGTCGGTGCCGTCCCCGAGCGGGCGTTCGCGGCGCAGAGCGACGTGTACTCGTTCGGTGTCGTGGCGATGGAGCTGCTGACGGGGCGCCAGCCTTTCGGCCCCGGCGCGACCGACGCGATCCTCCGGGCGCATGCGAGCGACGAGCCTCCTCGTGTGAGCCACATCAGCAAGCTCGCGCGTACCTTCGACGAGCCGATCCTGCGTGCGCTCTCGAAAGACCCCGCGCAGCGACCCGAGAGCTGTCGCGCGTTCGTGGCTGCGCTGCGGCGCGCGAGCATCGGCACGGACCAGGCTGGCGCCGCCGTGCGCATTCTGATCGTGGACGACGACGCCGATCAGCGTATGCAGCTGGCCGAGACGCTCGCGCTCCGCCTGCGCGGCGCGATCATCGAGTCGGCGTCCGACGGTGCGGGCGCGCTCGACGCCCTCTCGCGACAGCCTTCGATCGCCATCCTCGACCTCGCGATGCCCGGACTCTGTGGGATTCCACTCATCCGAGAGGTTCGCGCGCGCGCACCGGGCACGGCCGTCATCGTCGTCACCGGCCACGGCTCCGGCGCGGAATGGACCGACGCGCGCGCGCTCGGTGTGCGTCGCTTCTTCGTCAAGCCCGTCGAGCCCGCCGAGCTCGCCCGCACCATCCGCGAGATCATCGACGAGACGGCCGACGGCGATCGGCGCGACGCGAAGGCCGCTTAACGCGCGCGCGCGTCGATGCGCGTGGCCTCGAGGAGCTCGTTCAGTAGACGCGTCATCGTGGCGACCGATCGCTGCATCCGCGCGACCGTGCCCGCCGACGTGACCGAGAGCGGCGAGTCGGCGACCAGGAGCCCGAGCGTGTCCACACCGAGAGCGACGCTCTGGAGCGGCGTACGCAGATCGTGCGAGACCGCGCCCACGATCTTCTGCTGCTCGCGAAAGGCGCTCGACGCATCCGCGGCCCGCACGCGCCTGTCCACGTCGATCACGATGGTGCGGATCCAACGATCGGCCAGAGCCCGTGCGGCGTCGTCGAATGAGGCGTGCTCGGTTCGTCGAAGCGTGAGCTCGACGGTCACGTCGGTCGGACCGCTCGTCATCGTCACCAACGACGCAGTGGCGGCGTCGGCAGGGGCGCTCGCCGGAAGCGATGCCTCCTCTCCCGATCGTGCGAGCAGGTTCCCTGCGCGGGTCACCGTCACCGTGGCATCGCACGCGAAGATCTCGCGCGAGGCTCTCGCGGCCGCGGCCGCCGAGCTGACGAGGTCCTCGCAAGCCGAGACGTCGTGGACGAGCTCGAGAAGCCTCGTCGCCGAGGGCCCAACGCGATCGTCGTCCACGCGCGACGGGGCTACCTTGGGGGAGGTCGTCATGCCGTGCGCGAAATGCGGTCCGCGTGTCAGTGCGCGGCGACGGCGGTGGCTTGGGCCGCGCGCTCGACCGGCCAGAGGGGCTCGCTCGGCAACGCGTCACGTGCGCCGAGCGAGCGAATGACGAAGTCGACGTGACAGCCGTGGTCGTGGAGATAGTCGGCCACCGCGCGGGCCCGATTCCGGCCTAGCGCGAGGTTGTCTTCCGGCGCGCCGGCTGGGTCGGTCGTGCCCGACACGTATACCGCGTCGATTTCGTGGTTCGAGAGGCAGCTCGCGTAGCGATCGAGCCGCTCCGTCGCCACGCGATCCAGCTCCGCGCTGCCGCTGGCGAAGAACACGTCCGCATCACCGCAGACGCGCTCGCCCCCGGCGGCCGCCGGACTACGAGCAACCGTCTCGCTGTGGCTCGGTGCAGTGGACTCGTGGGCGCAGGCCTGCGCGAGCAGTACGGTGAATGCGATCGTCATCCCTTGTCGCATGTGGATCTCCTCGGTTCTCGTTCCCACGTTAGCGAACGCCATGCCGACCCGAGAGCGGGCGCCGCGCTGGAATCGAGCCCCAAAGGCGCGCGCACGCGCGACGCGACGCCTCATGTGTGTCGCACACGCGCTCGCGACTTCAGAGGCCCTTGGGGCTCAGGCTTCGTCGGCACGCACTTCGCTGGGGAAGCCGTCATGTTCAGGAGCGCAGCGCGAGGCGTCACGATCTGGCTCGGTACGGCGTACCGCGCGCTCGCCGTGCTCGGGCCCGCCTACGGACGTCTGGTCCGGCACGGGGGCGACAGCCTCGCGGCCGGCATCGCGTTCGGAATGCTCCTCTCGATGGCGCCGCTCTTGTTGGTCGCCGTCGCCGTGGCGAGCCTCTGGATCGGCGACGGAAGCGCGCGCGATCAGATGATCGATCTCGTCGGTCAGACGCTCGGACGTCAGGGCGGACATCTCGCGGGTCAGTGGATCGACGATGCGCGCGCGTGGAGCGGTACGGCGACGGCGCTGGGCTTCGCAGGCTTCGTGCTGGGCGCCGCGCGCCTGGTGTCGATCGTCGACACGGCGTTCGACGTGGTGTTCGAGGCGCCGCACCGGGTGCTGACGTTTCGACAGTCCGTTCACGCGTACTTCGTCGCGCAGGCGACGGGCATCGGCGTCACGCTGCTCGCGAGCATGATCCTCGTGGCGTCCATCCTGCTCCGCGCCGTGTCCACCTCGGCGCTCGGCCTCGCGTGGCCGGAGCCCTTCGGGTTGGGGATCGGAGCGTTGCGCGCGATAGGCTCGTTTGCACTGCTCGCGCTCGCGCTGGGGCTCGTCTATCGCGTTCTTCCACCCTGTCGGCTGGCGCGCAGCGATGTGGTGGAGGGCGCGCTCGTGACCGCCGGGCTGCTCGACGGAACGTTCTGGGTACTCTCGCTCGTGATCGAGCGGATCGACGTGGGCGCGGCGTACGGCGCGGCCGGTGCGGTGATCGCGGCCCTCGTCTGGCTCTTCGTCGCGTCCGAGCTGTTTCTCTTCGGCGCGGAAGTGACGGCGGAGCGGGCCGAGCGCAGGGCCGCGCGCGAGGCGGCGCGGGCGGACCGAGTGCGGCACGACGCCTCAGCCGTGGCGGCCTTGCGGCCCATCGAGGACTCCGCTCTCGCACCGACGCACTCGTGACGACGCGTCAGGTCGGGGCGGGCGGCGCCTTGGTCTTGCGCGGTCGCGGCGCTCGCGCGGCCCGCGCGCTGCGCGTCGAGATCGAGGCCACGAGCAGCGGAACGAGGACGGTCTCGGCCAGGTGCGCGCCTGCCGCCGTAGCCGCACCCAGCATCAGGCGGCCTGCGACCTCGCGCGCAACGGAGCGAGCGACGGTACCGACGAGGGTGCGTGGGCGCCGCGGGCGGCGAGAGCGCCGGACCACGGCGAACAGGAACAGCGCGCCGAGCCCCACCGCGAGCGTCGCGCCGAGCACGATGCGCGTCGGAGCCAGCGCCGCTTCGACCGTCGTCGCCGCACGATCTCCCTTGCGCTTCAGCGCCGCGAGCGCGCTCGTGAGCGTGTGCTCGGCGTCGTTCGCGAGGAGACTCTCCTCTTGCTCGGCCCCGCTCCCGGTCGACTCGACCGACTCCGACCAGCGCACGGCGAGCGGGACCGGCGCGTCGGAAGCGAGCGTCTCGTCGGAGGCGGCGGCGATGGAATCAGAGGTCATCGTAGGCTCTCCGTGACACGCGCGATGCGTCGCTCGACGCGCACGCGAGACTTGCCGAGGATCGAGGAAGGAAGGCGTCCACGCGCCAAGAAGAGCGCGATCGCGCCGAGCGTGGTGAACACGAGCGCAAAGACCGCGAGCCCGATGGCGCCGAGCGAGAGGGCGAGCGCGAGCGCGACACCGGCCCAGGCGACCGCCGCGGAGAGGCAGGCGGCGCCGACGATCGCGAGCACGGCCGCGCGACGAATGGCCTGTACGTCCTCTTCGAGCTCGACCAACACCAGCGCGGCCTCGTGCGTGGCGAGGTCGCGTGCGCCCCCGATCGCGCGCTCGACCAGCTCACCGATGGGCGCGTCGTCCTCCGGCTCCTCAGAGCGCGTCTCGACGCGGGTCGCGGTGCGGGTCGTGGCCATCGAGGAGGACGGATGCGCAACGCGTGCCATGCGTCGGTCGGCAGCGACCGATGAACGGCCGCGCGCCGATCGAGACGGAGTGCACCAGGGGTCACGCGGGAATGCCCCGCCCCTCGACGCCAGCACGCGGCACGTGGCGTGCTCGTTGGCGCGCGTGCGCGGGCTCATCGTCGTGTGCTTGTTGTGGGCCTGGCCTTCGGGCCTCGCTACGGCGCAGGTGACGCTCGTCGTTCGCACGGACGCCGATGCCAGTCCTCGGATCGAAGCCGCCGTCGACGATGCGCTCCGAGACGCCGTCGGAGGGAGCGTGCGACGCGCCGACTCCCCGCTCGACGACCTCGCGCTCGCGGCGGGATGCAGCGACGCTTCGTCCGCCGATGCGCCTTGCGTCGCCACGCTCGCGCATGCAGCGGGCGCGCGTCTCGTCGCCATCGAGCACCTCACGCACGCCGGTGCAGCGTGGGAGATCGCCATCGACCTGCGTCGCGCCGACGGAACGCGCGTGCGCGAGATGCAGGCGCGCTGCGACGACGCAGAGGACTGCGGGAGCGCGCTCGGCCGCGAGCTCGATGGCGCTGAGCCCGAGCCGCGGACGACCACGACCCATGTCGCCTCGCGAGCTCCATCTCCATCTCCACCTCCACCTCCATCTCCATCTCCATCTCCACCTCCATCGGTGGCGCCTCGTATCGCGGCAGAGCCTGAGGACGGGACGACGATTCCCATGGTCCCCAACGCGATGTTCGCGGGCGCGGCGCTCTTGGGGATCGGCGCGTTCGTCTCGACGGGCGTCTCGCTCGCGAGCTCGGCCGAGGCGGTCGGTCTCGGTGTCGTCAGGAATCAAGCGGAGGCGGACCACGCGCGATCGCTGGAGGACCGGAGCGCCATCGCGCTCGGTGTCGGCGTTGCGCTCGCGCTCGCTGGAGCTGGGCTCGCGCTCGCGAGCGTGTTCGTGCTCGCCGGTCGCGGCGGACCCCGCCTTCACATCGGCGTCCTCGACGTCGGCCTCTCGCTGAGCTTCTGAGGCGAACATGTTGGCCCCACCCACCGCCGTGAGAGTCGACACCGAGAGCGAGGGGGCTCCGGCGTCCGAGGATGGCCCCACCAGCGGCCAGCTCCGACGCATCTCCGGCGACATCGGCGGTGGGCTCGCAGCGCACCGGGACGTCGAGCTCCGAGCGGGGGACGTGCTCGCGGATCGCTACGTGATCGAAGGCTCGATCGGCTCTGGCGGACATGGCGCGATCCATCGCGCGATCCATCGAGAGCTCGACATGCCCGTCGCGGTGAAGGTGCTGCACCTCGGCGGCGACACGCCCGAGCACGCGGAGATCGTGCAGCGCTTCGTGCGCGAAGCGCGGATCGCCGCGCGCATCCGACATCGCAACGTCCTCTCGGTGTACGACACCGGGCAGCTCGCCGACGGCTCGCCCTTCTTGGTGATGGAGCTGATCGAAGGCGAGGACCTCGAGAAGCGCATCGCGCGCGGTGCGCTCTCGATCGCGGCGATCGTCGATCTCGGGCGGCAGCTCTTCTCGGGCCTCACGGCGATCGCAGACGCCGGAGTCCTGCACCGCGACGTGAAGCCCGCGAACCTGATGCTGCATCGAGAGACCGACGGTCAGGTGCTGCTCAAGCTCCTCGATTTCGGTATCGCGCGAACGCGGGCCGAGGTGGCGCGGCTCACCGTGACGGGCGTGATCGTCGGGACGCCGCACTACATGTCGCCCGAGCAGCTCCGCGGCGAGGACACCGACATGCGGGCCGACATGTACGCGGCCTCGGCGGTGCTCTACGAGGCCGCGACCGGGCGACCGCCTTTCGACGGCGTCGCGACCGCGCTGGTGATCGGTCAGATCTTGGCGGCGCCGCTCGCGCCCGTGCGATCGCTTCGGTCCGAGTGTCCCGCCGCGCTGGCCGATCTGATCGAGCGCGGACTCTCGCGTGCTCGCGCCGATCGCCCGTCGCATCCGCTGCAGGTCGTGGCTGCGCTCGACGAGATCGTTCGCTCGGAGAGCCTCGCCTCGGGCGCGCTGGCCTGGGTGGGCGACGTCGCGCTCTCGCGCACGCAGCCGATCGAGCTATCGCGCCGGCGTTCGCAGACACCGACGCAGCCCGCCGTCAGTGCCCCGCTCACTCTGCCGACATCGCCGCAGAAGACGACGCGCCGAGTGGCGATGGTCGGTGCGGCGTTGCTGGGGTTGGCCCTCGCGACTGGCCTCGCGCTCACGCGAACCGAGCCTGTGGAGGCAACCCCATCGGTTCTGACGATGCCGACCGCCGTCGTCGCCACGTCGCTCGCGCCCACGCCGAACGTGAACGACCTGCTCGACCAGGGTCTCGAGGCGCTCGCACGCGGCGAGCTGGACGTTGCGCTCGCCCACTATCGCGCCGCCGCGTTGGTCGACCCGACGCGCACCGAGGCTCAGCGCGGACGCGGCCTGGCCGCCGCACGTGCCGGCCTGCACGACGAAGCCATCGCCGCCTTCGAGCGCTATCTCGCTATGGCGCCCGATGCACCCGATGCCGAGCGCGTCCACAGCCGACTCGAGACGGAGCGAGCGCGCAGGAGCGAGGGTCTCGCCCGACGCGGTGCTCAGATTCCGTAGCGGACGTGAACGACGCAGGGGCCGAGGCGCTCGGGCGAGAACGACGCGGCGGCGAAGCTCGGCGGACCGAAGGGATCGCGCGCGTCGTTCGAGAACCCGTAGCCCTCGGTCGGAAGTCCGATCAGATCGCGACCGAGCTCACCGTCGCCGTCTTCGTCATGAAGCGCCGCGAACGCCACGGCCTCGCTCGCGGCGTGGAAGACGCAGCGCGCGCGGCCGTTGACGATGGGCGCGCGGCAGTCCTCGATGCTCTGGTTCTCGCCGAGCCAGGTGGTCGCGCGATCGTAGAGCCCACCGAGCAGGACGCCGTGATCGCTGCGGAGCCCCTGGATCACGACGACGAACGAGTGCGCCGAGCCACTCGCCGCGACCTCCGCCACCTGCGCCGAGCCGGATGACGGAGAGGTCGGTCCGATCGCGACGCCGAGGAGCGTAGCGATCGCGAGGACGAGGGCTCGGGTGCTGCGGTTCATGGCTCGGCTCAGGCGTGATGCGCGCCGTCGTGGTTGCTCGCGCCATCGAGGCTCGTGCTCGGCGTCGACTCGCTCGACACCACCGCTTCGACGCGATCGGCCGCCTTCTTCGCCTCGCGCGAGAGGCGCTTGGCTTGCCGGCGCAGCTTGGCCTGCAGCTCGTTGCCCGATGTCGGCGCGAAGAGCAGTGCCGCACCGGCCCCGATCGCGACACCCACGACGAGCGCACCCGTGAGCGAGAGTGCCGTGCCGAGGAAGCTCGATCGGTGGGCGAGGCCCACGCGAGCTAGCGCCGCGTCGGGCGCGAGATCGACCAGCTCGCTCAGGCGGGCGTCGTTGTTCGGTGCGTGAAGAATGCGCTGCGCGAGCTGAATCATCGATTGACTGTCCATGACGAGATCTCCCTTATTTTTCGAACGAGTACTGGATGCGCTGCCGAGGCCGTCAGTGCGTGGCGGGCGGCGGATCGGTTGCGCGATCGACGCCGGCCTGTACGTCGGCGCCGACCCGGGTCGCGGTCTCGGAGATGTCCTGACCCGCGCGATCGAGATCACGACCCGCCGCCTGCGTGTTGTGCTCGATGTCGCGGCCCGCGGACTCGGCGGTCGCGCCGGCCTGGTCGGCCGCCTGCCCCGCGTGCTGTCCGGTGTCTTTGCTGCAGCCAACGCCGAGGGCAGAGACGAGCACACCGGCGATCACGTACGTAGCCCATGGATTGCGCATGACTGATTCCTCGCCCGATGTGTTGCAGTCCGCGTGCCGACGAGCGACGACGCAAAGGCACACGTTTCGGGTCCGTGCCGCACCCACACCGACGATCGTGCAGGCACAACTGTCCCGGGTGAGGTGATCGCGCACGCGCACGGCACGGAGCTCACTCGGCGGCGACGGCTGCCGAGCCGAGAGTCACGCGCATCACGCGGCCCTCTCGCAACACGGACGCCACGCCACGACTGACGTGGTGCGGGTTCTCCACGATGACGTGGACATCTTGTCCATCGACGCGCACCGTCGCTTCGAAGCCCGGCCAGTCCGCCGGGATGCAGGGATCGATCTCCAGCTGGCCGTCTTTGCGCGTGAGGCCGAGGATCGACTCCACGCCGAGCCGCCACATCCACGCGGCGCCTCCCGTGTACCAGCTCCAGCCGCCGCGACCGGTGAGAGGCGGCGCGCCGTAGACGTCGCCGGCGAGCACGTAGGGCTCGATCCGATAGATCTCGGCGAGCGCGCGATCCGTCGAGCGCAGGATGGGGTTGAGCAGTCGGAAGATCCGCTCCGCTGCGTCGCCGTCGCCGAGCCGTGCGTGCGCGCAGCCGAGCCAGGTCGCCGCGTGCGTGTACTGTCCACCGTTCTCGCGCACGCCCGGCGGATACGCCTCGATGTAGCCCGGATGGTGCAGGCCTCCGTGAAACGGCGGTTCGAGCAGGAGCACGAGTCGCTCGCGCTCACGCACCAGGTGTGTTTCGGCCGAGCGCATCGCGCGCACGCTCCGCTCCTGGCTCGGCCCGCCCGCGAGGACGGACCACGACTGCGAGATCGAGTCGATGCGGCAGTGGCGCCCCTTGGAGGTGCCGAGCGGCGTTCCGTCGTCGTAGAACGCGCGCAGATACCAGGCGCCGTCCCATCCGACCTCGTCGACGCGCGCGAGGAGGCGCTCCGATCGCGCTCGCCACTCGGATGCCTCTTTGGCGGCGCCGACGCGATCGCAGAGTGCTGCGAACTCGCGCATCGTCGCCCCGAGGAACCAGCCGAGCCAGATGCTCTCGCCCTTACCGTCCTCGCCCACGCGATTCATTCCGTCGTTCCAGTCACCGGTGCCCATCAGGGGCAGACCGTGCGGTCCTTCGGTCGACGCGCGATGCAGCCCGCGCCGACAGTGCTCGAGCAAGCTCGCGGGCGCATCACCGAGCGCGTACTCGGAGTAGCGATCGTGCTCGGTCGGGCCGAGCAGCGGCGCCTTCAAGAACGGGATCTCCTCGTCGAGGATGGACGTGTCGCCCGTGGCGCGGACGTAGTTCGCCACCACGTACGCGAGCCACACCATGTCGTCGGAGCAGCGCGTGCGAACGCCCGGGTCGAGCGGCGGGTGCCACCAGTGCAGCACGTCGCCCTCCTCGAACTGATGGCGCGCCGTGCGAACGATGTGCTCGCGCACGAGCTTGGGTGCGACGTGCACGAAGCCCATCGTGTCTTGCAGCTGATCGCGAAAGCCGTACGCGCCGCTCGACTGATAGAAGCCACTGCGCCCGAGGAAGCGGCACGCGAGCGTCTGGTAGAGCAGCCAGCGATTGAGCATGACGTCCATCGCGAGCGAAGGTGTCTTCACGCGCACCGCACCGAGGATGTCGTCCCAGTAGGCCTTCACGGCCTCGAGTGCCTGCAGCACGACGTCGGCCGAGCGAAAGCGCCGCGCCAGAGCGAGGGCCTCGGCGCGATCGGCCCCCTGCCCCAGAACGAAGTGCGCCACCACGGTCTGCCCGATCGCCAGATCGAGATGCGTCTGGAGGACCGCGCAGGGATCGACCGTCGAGTCCGTCGTTCCCGAGAGGCCCCAGCGTCCGAGCGCGCGCGGCGCGGCGTAGCTGCCGCTGCGTCCGAGCCACTCCGTGCGATCACACGTGTAGCCATGGGGCGCGCGATCGGCCGAGAGAAACGCGACGCGCGAGCCATGCGCGTGATTCCAGGCGCACGACGCGAGCAAGCATCCGGCGTCCGCGTCGTAGTCGAGGTGAACGTGCGCGCGCTGGCTCTCACGCAGCGCGCCGAGCACCCACTCGGCGTAGTAGGACGCGGTCACGCGACGTGGCCTCGGCGATCGATTGGTGAGCTCGATCCGCACGATCTTCACCGGCGCATCGAGCGCGACGAACACGGTGAGCGCCTGCGCGAGCCCATGGCTCTCGCGCTCGTACACCGTGTAGCCCGCGCCGTGACGAACGCGCGTCGGTGCATCGAGGCCGGCGGGAAGCGGCGTCGAGGACCACACCTGCGCCGTCTCTTCGTCGCGGAGATAGAGGACCTCCGCAGGAAGATCGGTGATGGGATCGTTGCGCCAGGGCGTGAGCCGGTTCTCGCCACTGTTGCCCGACCACGTGGCGCCGAGCGAAGACTCCGAGACCAGACAGCCTACGTCGGCGTTGGCGATCACGTTGCACCAGGGCGCGGGCGTCGGATGATCGACGTCGGTGCGGATGACGTACTCGGATCCATCGGGCGTGAACCCGCCGTGCGCGCCCACGAGGACGAGGTCTGCGGGCAGAGGTGAGTCGACGCTCGTGTGATCGGGCGCGAGCGTCCCCGCGAAGTCGGGAAGCGGCGCGGGCGGCGCGCCGACGAGCGCGAGCTGATCCGCCATCGAGCCTCGCTCGGCATCGAGCAGTACGCGCGCCGTGCCCATGATCCGCTCTTTGTCGCCGTGCCCGAGCTGATCGGTCGCGAGCACGCGGATCCCACCGTGCTCGCCGAGCTGATCGTCCATGCCGAGCGCGGCGATCACCTCGCGCAGACGTCCGGCTTCCTCCATCTGATAGCCGGTCGCCGTCTCGTCGAGGAAGACGAGCTCGACCGGTACCTGCCAGGCGCGGAGCACGCGATGCAGCGTCAGCACCTCGCGAACGAGCGAGCTCTGCGCCGGATCGATCACGCGCACGACCAGCATCGGGTCCTCGCCCGAGATCCCGTGTCCCCAGACGTCGCCGCGCGTCGCGCCTCCATCGATGAGCTCGCTGCGTGGTCGAAGCGGAGCTGCCGGAAGCACCAGACGCGAGGCGACCTGCATCGCGATGGGCAGGAGCTCCGGGGTCATGCCGGCGCGATCGAGCTGGCGCGCGACCTCGCGACGCGCGTCGTGCATCACCCAGCGGGCCGTGTGGAGCGACCCGAAGCGCCGCGCGAGATCGAGCGCCAGCGCGCGGGTCGCGCCGACGCTGGTGACGAGAGCGATCTGCACGTGCGCGTGAGGCGCGAGCACGACGCGCGCACCGAGGACGATCGCCGGATCGACGGTCGCGTCACAGATGTCGCCCGGCTTCTGCGGTCCGATCACCAGCGCCGGCGAGCGCATCGTGCGACGACGTCCCACGAAGGCGCCGCGATCGCTCTCGGTTCCGATCCACGTGATGGGGGATCCGTCGTCCCAGACGAGCCGCTGCACCACGACGACTTTCGGCTCCTCCGCATCGCGCTGGCGGCGCCAGGCGAGTGCACCGTGCTGGCCCTCGAGCCGCTCGCACTCGACGAACATGCGCGAGAACGCCGGATGCCGACGCGCCGACGCGCGCGTGTCGAGGATGGGCTCGGCGAAGGTGACGACGGAGAGCGTGCGCTCCTGATCGGACTCGTTGTGCAGCGTGACGACGCGAACCTCGACGTCATCGTGGGCGGCGACACCGATCTCCGTTCGCAGCGAGATCCCGCCGTCACGGTGGTGCATCTGCACTTGGTGCGCGTGGAAGCCGACCTCGTCGTGCGGCGCGCGGGCGCGCGTCGGCGCAGGCGTCGCAGACCAAACGCGGCCGGACTCCTCGTCCTTCACGTAGATCCAGGTTCCGTCCGCGTCGATCGTTGGATCGTCATCGGTGCCGATCACCGCGAGGCCTTTCCAGCGAAGCGATCCCGCTCCCGTGTCGGTGACCATCGCGGTCAGGCGTCCGTTGCCGAGCAGCGCGATCTGCGGGCTCGCGCGATCGGGCGTCCAGCCTCCGAACGTCGGTGTCGGCGCGGCGGGCGGCGCTGCGACGTCTTTGACCACGGGCGCGCGCGCCTCGGCGGCACGCAGCGAAGGAAGGCGCTCGCTCAAGAGCGCGTCGCCGCTCTGCACCAAGGGATCCGAGTGGAAGCGCTCGACGATCGCGTCGTGGTTCAAGAAATTGTCGAGCGCCGCGAAGATCATGCCCTGGTGATGAGCCATGTGAGACCGAACGACGACGGGCGCTCGCTCGGGGTTGCTGAAGTCGAGCGCCTCGTAGAGGCCGTAGCGACCCATCGCGCCGAGCTTCTCGAGCACGTCGAGGTTCTCGAGCACGGCGCGCGGCCGAAGGCCCACGGCCATGATCGACGCGTAAGGCGCGATGACGAGATCGTCGTCGAGGCCGCGACGGATGCCGGTCGCCGGCACGCCGAACGAGCGGTACTGGTAGTTCTCGCGCGCGTCGAGCCTCGCGAAGCCCGACTCCGACACACCCCAGGGTGCGTGTCGCTCGCGCCCGTACGCGATCTGCGCTTCGACGGCGAGCACTGCGCTCTGCGCGAGCAGCGAGTGCTCCTGGCTGCGCATGAACAAGCTCGGCATCAGGTACTCGAACATCGTGCCGCCCCAGGAGAGCAGAGCGGCCTGCCCGGCGATGCGGGTGATCGGCCTCCCGAGGCGACTCCAGTGCGCCGGCTCGACCTGTCGGCTCACGACCGCGAAGAAGCTGGCGATGCGTGCTTCCGACTCCAGGAGATCGTAGTGGTTCGAGTCGAGGCGATCGCTGCTCGCGTTGTAGCCGATGTGAAAGAGCTTCCGTGGTCCGTCGTAGAGGAAGCGAAAGTCCATCCCGCTGCGCAGCGCATCCGCGCGATCGGCGAGCGCGATCAGCTCGACGGGCACGTCCTCCGGAAGCGGCGCCGTGAGATCAGCGGCGAGACTGCGCACCTGATGCTTGAGCCCCTCGAACCACGTGCGCACCTCGCGCAGCGCCGCGAGATCGTCACCCGCCGCGGACTGCGCGAGCGCCCCGAGGAGCGCGGCTTCGAGCTCGGGAAGGAGCTCGCTCTGAAGGCGCCTCGCCACGTCCGCCGAGTCGTCGGCGCTCTCTTCGGCGTGGAGCACCGCCTGACGCACGGCGACCGTGAGCGCCTCGCCGCCCGCGAGTCGAAGCGCGGCGATCGCCTCGTCGAGCAGATCGAGCGTGTCGCGCAGGCCGGTCCACCGAACGGGGCGGACCACGCGCGAGCCGGCGGCCTCGCGGCATCCGCGGGCCAGCACCAGGAGCGCGGCCAAGAGGTTGCCGCTGTCGACGGTGGACACGTAGCGCGGCAGGAGAGGCGCGAGCGTTCGCGTGTCGTACCAGTTGAGCAGATGCCCGTGGTAGCGCTCGAGGCGCTCGATGGTGTCGAGCGAGTGCCGCGTGAGCGCGCGCAGCTCGGCGCGACCGAGATAGCCGAAGTCGAACGCCGCGATGTACGCCACGAGCATGAGCCCGACGTTCGTCGGCGACGTGCGATGCGCGATGACGTTGCCGGGATCCTCCTGGTAGTTGTCCGGCGGGAGCCATTGATCGTCGGGCGCGACGAAGGTCTCGAAGAACGCCCACGTGCGACGCGCGAGCCGTCGCAGGCGTCGCTCTTCGTCGGAGCTCAGCGCACGCGCGACGACGCGCCTCGGACCGCTCAGACGACGCGCGACCTCGGGGGCGAGGAGCCACGCGGCGGCGATCGGCAGCACGACGAAGAGCGCCGTGGGATTCAAGACCGCGAGCCCGATCGCGAGGATGGCGGTCAGCACCGAGGCTCCGCCGATCTCGCGCCAGAAGAGCGCGCGGGATGCGCGAGAGACCGAGTGCGCCGTGTGCGCCGCGCTGATCCACTCGAGCATCTTGCGTCGCGTCACCATCATGCGAACCAGCGAGCGACCGATGGCGTCGAGGTTCGCCCAGGCCTCTTGCGGCAAGAGCACGACGAACACGCCCCAGCGCGCGAAGGTGGAGCGCAAGCGCGCGCTCAGGAGATCAGGCGCCATCAAGATCAAGGGAACGAGCAGCGGCGCGAGCGCGAAACACGCGAGCGCTGGCGGTAGCACGACGATCGAGACGAGACAGAGCGCGAGCGTCGCCGGAGCGAAGAGACTGCGCCGGAGGTTGTCGAGGATCTTCCAGCGATCGATGAGGCTCAGGCGATTGCGGACCCAACCGCTCGCCGCGGGGACGCGCGGAAACAACCAGGACGCGATCTGCCAGTCCCCGCGCGTCCAGCGGTGCTGACGCCGCAGGCCCGCGACGACGTGCTGCGGGTAATGCTCGAGCAAAAATACGTCCGAGGCGAGCGCGACGCGTCCGTGCGCGCCCTCGAAGAGATCGTGACTGCAGAGCGTGTTCTCGGGCACGCGGCCCTCGACGCTGCGCATGAACGCGTCCACGTCGTAGAGGCCCTTGCCCACGTATGCGCCGGCGCCGAAGAGGTCCTGGTACACGTCGGAGACGGCCTGCGTGTAGATGTCGAGCGCGGTGTCACCCGAGCCGATCCATCCGTAGAGCGAGGGCTCGGCCTCGTCGGGATGCGTCTCCACGCGCGGCTGCACGATCGTGTATCCGTCGACGACGCAGCCCGTGCTCGCCTCGAAGCGCGCCTGGTTCAGCGGATGCGAGGCGAGGCCGACGAGCTTCTGCAGCGACCCGAGCGGGAGCTGTGTGTCCGCGTCGAGCGTGAGCACGTAGCGAATGCGTGTCAGCCCCGCGGGATCGCCCGCGTGGTGGACGAAGCTCGTCTGCGTGTCGCCGCGCAGCAGGCGGTTGAGCTCTTCGAGCTTTCCGCGCTTGCGCTCCCAGCCCATGTAGCAGCCCTCGGCGGGGTTGTGCCGTGACTCGCGGTGGAGAAAATGAAACGGGGGCACCGACTTGCCACTCGCGTGTCTCGCGTTGAGCGCCGCCAGCGACGCATCGGCTCGCGCCAGGATGTCGGTGTGATCGGGCCGTGTGCTCGAGTCCACGAAGTCGCTGAGCACGGCGAACGAGAGCGCCGGGCCTGCGCTCGAGAGATAGTGGAGCTCGAGCTGCGCGAGCAGGCGGTCCACGTCATCGGGCTCGGCCACGAGCGCCGGGATCACCACGAGCGTTCGGCAGTCGTCCGGAATGCCCGCGGAGAGATCGAGCTTGGGCAGCACGTGGGGCGGGACGAGACGCACTACGATCCAGTTCGTGAACGCCACGGCGATCGACGAAAGCGGCACGCTCGCGAGCGCGAGCAAGCCCACGAGGACGCCGAGCGGCACCGACTGGACGAGCGAGAAGGCCGCGATGAGCGAGAGCCCCGACGTGACCAGAGCGATGCTGCCGAGGTAGGTCGCGCTGGGAAACGCGAGCATCGCTTCTCGCACGCGCCCCAGGCCCGCGGGTCGATATCCGACGCGCTTCTTGAGCGCACGCAGGCCGCGATCGACCAGGTAGTAGCCGACGTGACTCTCGCGCGTCTCGGATTCGGCGCTCGAGGCGAGGTCGATCGCGGCCCTCGCGACCTCGAGCTCGGTACGCTTCGTCCGCCACGCGATCTCTTCGACGACCTTGCGGTATGCGTCGCGCGACTCGAACACCATGCCTGCGTAGACGTTGGCGGGATCCTCACGAAGGGTCGCGTCGACGACGCTCGTCTGCTGGAAGAACACCCTCCAGTCGATGTCGGCCAGGAGCCGGAGCACACGCACGCTGCGCTCCACGCAGACCGCGCCGTCGAGCCGAGACGCAGGACCGGGTGCCTCCGTCTCGAGCGACGGGAAGAAGGTGCCGACCGCGTGGACGAGCGACTCCAGCGTGGCCAAGCGCAGCATCGCCGGTATCGCCCAGAGCTCGGCGATCGTGAGCGGCGCCACGCGCTGAAACGCCTCGACGAAGCCGACGAGCGCGACCTCGTCGAACTCGAGGTGCATCGCGTCGAGAAACGCGCGCGCGACGTGGAGAGCGCGCGGCACCTTGCCCACGTGGGGAAGACGCCTCCAGAACCCACGCGGAATCTCGGTGCTGCACTGACGCGCCGCGCGCGCGACCAGAAAGTGGTTGTCGAGAAACCACTCGCCCGCCTTCTGATAGGTCGGATTCTCGCGCGGTGTCCGAAACGCTTCCGAGGCCGCCGTCAGCGCGCGCATGAGCGGCTTGGTGTCGACGGGAACGACGAACGAGGGACGACGCAGTGGGTGGAGCTCGCGCGCCAGCGACGCCGCGAGCTCCGCGCTCGTCACACGTCCTCCTTGCGACGGATCTGCGAGACACGACGCGGCGCCTGCGAGGGACCGGCCGCCTCGTCGTAGCGGGTCACGTCTTGGAGCACCAGCAAGGGCACGCGCGAGCGCGCGAGCATGTACGAGACGACGCTTCCGAAGGCGTTGTCGACGTCGCACGTGCTGCCGTGCGCGGCCATCACGATCAGGTCGGCGCGGAGCTGCGTCGCGAGGTCGAGCAGCGCACGACGCTCGTCGGCACGGACGCGGACGACGAGGCGCACGCTCGGCACCTCGCGCAGCACGCCGGCACGCAGGCGCTCGAGGTAGCGCTCGGCACTCTTCTCGAGTCGCCGCGTGAGCTGCTGCGAGAGTGTGATGTCGTCGGGATCGGCGAGCACCAGCGTGGCGGGCGGCTCACAGACGATGTGCACCAGCGAGAGCTCGGCACCGTACGCGCGGGCCAGCGAGAGCGCGGCCGGCAACACCGACTCGGTGCGCGCGGATCCGTCGAGCGGAACCACGATGCGCTGCGGCGGCACGGAGGCCGAGCCCTGCGCGAGCAGCACGGAGCCCCTCGACATCGCGAGAACGCGCTGCGCCGTACCACCGACGAGGCCGGCATGCGGAACGAGGGGCGCATCGCTCGCCACGATCGTCAGGTCGGCTCCGACCTCGCGCGCCGTGGCGACGATGCGGTCCGCCGGCACGCCCTGCGTCAGCGCGGTGCGAACGCTCGGCCCGAGGCGGTGCGCGAGCCGCTCACGCGCGAGCTCGAGGTATTGATCGGCCTCGCGCCGCTCGAGCTCCCAGTCGAGACCGTCGGTGCGGCTCCAGCTCCCACTGCTCGGCTTCTGGGAGGGCATCACGTGCGTGAGCGTGATCGCCGCGCCGAACGCCTCCGCGACGATCTGCGCGTAGGGCAAGCAGAGTTCGCTCGCCGGAGACCGATCGAGGCAGACGAGGGCGTGTTGGATGCCGCCTGCGCGCGACGCGGCGTCCGCGTCGTGATCGTTCTCTCCGCGCACGACTCTCAGCGAAGGTCTCGGTAGCGCAGTCATCATGGGCTTCACTCCAACGCGAGGGGATGCAACGCGCGCCCACCAGCACGCGGTATGCCCGTCACGCGCCTCAGGCGCTGCGTCGGTCTTTCGCGACGACGAGCCACGATGTGTGGCAGTCGCGCGCGCGATCGCAGCTCACGAGGTTGGACGGCTCTTTGCACAGCGCGAGCGAGGAGGCTCGTCATGTTGCTCACAATCATCCTGGTTCTCGTGGTCATCTCTCTCATCGGCGGCGGGATGGGACATTCCCGGTACGGCTACGCAGGCTGGTCGCCCGCCGGCGTCCTCGTCCTCGTGTTGGTCGTCATGCTCTTCGTCGGCCCGAGGCCGTGGTGAGCTGTGTCCGTGGCGGGATCGCTCAGGTGATGCACATCACCGCAGCGACGCACCTGGCACGCGACTCGCAGGCCTGTCCCACAGAGGAGTTCTACTCATGAGCAAGCCAGGAAGTTTCGTCGCCGACATCGCAGACATCCGTCGTCGTGCTCGCACCCGTCTCGAAGACGGCGCGAAGACCGCCGGATACGAGGGCGACGTCACCACCGCGATCGCATTGCTCAACGACGCGGTCGCGTCGGAGATCGTCTGCGTCCTTCGCTACAAGTTCCACGCGATCATGGCGCAGGGGATCCACAGCGAGGGCGTGAAGAAGGAATTCGAGGCGCACGCTGCAGAAGAGCAAGAGCACGTGGAGTGGCTCGCCCAGCGCATCAACCAGCTCGGAGGCAAGCCCGACTTCAATCCGGCCAACCTGTCGTCGCGCGCGGCCTCCCAGTACGTGGAGGGCGAGAACTTGATCGACATGATCAAGGAGAACCTCATCGCCGAGCGAATCGCGATCGACATCTATCGAGGGCTCGTGCACTGGTTCGGCGAGAAGGATCCGACGACGCGCATCCTGCTCGAGAAGATCCTCGCGAAAGAGGAAGAGCACGCCAACGACATGCACGATCTGCTCGTGGCGCACCAGGGAACGCCGATGCTGCGCCACTGAGCGCGGCTCGACGAACCCATGCACACGAGCGCAGGCGGACGTCGTCGCTTCGTCGCGGGCTTGGCCGCGGGCGGCGCCACGGCGCTGCTCGGCTGCCACGGCGCGGGAGAGTCCGAGGCGCGCGGCGCCATCATCACGCCTGGGGAGGACCTGATGGGCGAGCACGGAATCGTGCGTCGCATCATGGTGGTCTGGACCGAGATCGATGGGCCGCTGCGCCGTGGCGAGCCCATCGACGCGAGCGCGCTCGCGAGCAGCGTGGACGTCTTGCAGTGGTTCATCGAGCGCTACCACGAGCGCGTCGAGGAGGAGCAGGTGTTCCCACGGCTCGAGCATGCGGGGCGCGAGGTCGCGCTCGTGCACACGCTGCGCGCACAGCACGAGATCGGGCGCGCGGTCACGCGAGAGCTGAGCGAGCGGATCGCGGCGGGGATCGACGAGACCACGCGCGCGCCCATCGCGGATCGCCTCGGCGATCACGCACGGATGTATGCGGCCCATGCGTCGCGCGAGGACACGATCGTGTTCCCGGCACTGCGCGACATCGTCGGGGACGGCTGGGCGGAGCTCGGCGAGCAGTTCGATCAGCACGAGGACCGCACCATCGGTGAGGGCGGGCTCGCGCGCGCGTTGGCGCAGGTCGAGGCGGTCGAGCGTGCGTTCGGCCTGAGCGATCTCGCCACGTTCACGCCGCCGCGACGCCCGGCATGAAATGAGCTGGGGTTGGGCTCATGAACACCCAACACGAACCGGTCTACACCCGCCTCCCGGTCGCGGGACGCTCCCTTCATCGCTGGCTCGTCGGGATCCCCGTGATCCTTTACGTCGCCACCGTCGTCTTCTTCGCGCTCTACGCGTTCGACGACAACCTCATGTGGCTGCGCGACGGAATCTTCGCGAACCTCGCGGCGGTCATCGCGGCGGCCGTCACCGCGGTGCCTGGGCTGATCGATCTGCTCGCGATTCCGACGACGAGTCCGGCGCGCAAGCTCGCCTACGGTCACATGTCGCTCATGGTCGTGGTCCTCGGCCTCTTCGTCGTGAACCTGGTCGAGTGCCGCGATGTGCTGATGGCCGCGCTCCACGAATCGATGCCGAGCTACCGCGGGTTCGACGGCACCATGCCGCTCGCGCTCACGGCCATGGGGCTCGGACTCGCCGTGTGTGGCGGCGCGATCGGGCTGACGCTGGCGATTCGCTATCGCGTCGGCGCGGTGTCGGCCTCGCGCACGACGGGGTCGGTCATGCCGCGCTTGCGCTGATCGCGACGCGCCTGACCGCCTCGCACGCCAACGGCACGCCCGCTGCTTTGTACGAGTGCGGGAGACACCCATGAGAGCCGCGCGCGCGCTTGCCTACCTGGTCGCTCTGCTCATCCTCGGATCGGCGAGCGTCGCGATCGCGCAATCGACGGCGCAGCCGCGTCGCTGGGACGGTGAGACCGCCGTGCGTGTCTACGGTGTCGGGACCTTCGGTGCGGGCGGCGACGTCAACGCGCAGGGCGCGGGGATCCACACGCGCGCGGGCGTGATGCCGAGCGGCGGCGCAGCGATCGGTGTCGAGGTGCCCCTCGCACACGCGTTCTCCATCGGTGTCGAAGGCAACGTGTGGATCTGGGGAACCCAGCGAAGCGCGAGCATGGACGTCTCCGACAGCTACTTGCTCGAGCTCTCGGCCGTGCCGCGCTTCCGCTGTCCATGGTCGTCGGCGTCGGGCGAGCAGCACTTCGCGCTCGGCTTCGCGTTTCCAGTGGGCCCGACGCTCTCGTTTCTCCACAGCGGGGATCAGACCAACACGCTCTCGAGCATCGGAACGCGCGACGGGCGCGGCCTGGGACTGCACGTCGGCGCGCTGGCCGAGGCAGAGGTCTTCTTGATCCGAAACGTCGGGCTCCTGCTCGACGTCGGCTACATCCACCACATCGTCTGGCACGACCCGATTACGCCCGGCGACCGCGATCTGCAGATCGACTTCGGTCAGCTGGTGGTGCGCCTGGGCGTCGTCATCGCGCTCTGACGCCACACGAGGCCGGTCGGCACGCACATTGCGGGAGATCCCCGAGATTTCCTCAACCCTCTCGGAGAAACAGACAATGGACATGCAAACCTTCGGTCGCGAGCTCGCCGACGTCCTCGCTCAGCGCTCGCTAGAAGTCCTGCGCAAGGCCGACATGAGCGATGTGCGCGAGGCCGTGACCGGCCGCTTCCTGCGCCCCGAGGGCGGAACGGTGACGGTCGGCACTGCGATCGGCGCGCTGGTCGTGGGCGCTGCCGTCGGCGCCGGGCTCACCGCGCTGCTCACGCCCACGACAGGGGCCGAGCTCCGCAAGCGTCTCGCCAAGACCACGCGCGGCGCGCGCAAGCAGGCCATGGATCTCGGTGAGTCCATCGCGAGCGAGGTCGGTCACGCCGGACAGGCGCTCATCGAGCGCGTCGAGAGCGCGTCCACCGCGATCGGTCTCGCCGCGGCGAAGCCCAAGCAGCGCGCCTCGGGCGGCCGCGGCGCCAACGGACAAGCGAAGAGGGCCGCCAAGCAGGCGCAGGCCTGAGCTTCGATCTACGTCGCATTCCGCACCAGGTGTGGCGCGGATGCGATCCCGTCAGATCACGTGCTCGTCGCGGGCGATGCGGAACACCTCGAGCGCGAGGCGCACGACGATCGGGCCGAGCAGGATTCCCCAGGGGCCGACGGCCGCGAGCCCACCGAAGACCGACACCATCACGATGAAGGGGCTCAGATCGAGCTTTCCCCAGCGGACGAAGAACGGACGAATCACGCTGTCGATCCCCGAGACGAAGATCGTCCCGAGCACGGCCATGAGGATCGCCTGTGGCGTGCGCCCGGCGAGCAGAAGCCCGGCGGTCACGGGGACCCAGATGAGCGCCGTACCGACGCCCGGGATGACCGAGGAGACGAGCGTGAGGAAGCCCAGGACGAGCGCGCGCGGAACGTCGAGCGCGAAGTAGATCCCGGTCGCGATGATCGCCTGCACGAGCCCCGTCAGGCCCGAGCCGATCAAGAGGCCTCGGCCCGTCTCGACGAAGGCGGCGTGAAGGCGCTTCATCGTCGCGTGGGACGCCGGCGTCCTCTCCTCGAACCACTTGAACAGGGTGGGTCCGTGCACGAGCGCGGAGTAGGCGCCGCTCAAGAGGACCATGAAACCGAGCAGCGCCTGCACGATCGAGCCGGCGAGCGCGGCGAGCATCTCGAACGCTCGGTCCGAGTGCTCGCGCACGAGGTTGGCGAGCGATGCGGAACCGAGCATCGAGCTCGTCTCGCCCTCGCCCTCGGACGCCCCCGGCGCCTCGCTCACGAGACCTTCGAGCGCGGCCCGCCCCGACTGCGCTCCGGACAGCGAGCGAACGAGCTCGAACGCGTCGACCGCGAGCGAGACGACCACGAAGCTAATCGGCACCAGGAGCGCGATCGAGAGCGCGATGGTCATGATGGCGGCGCCACGGCGACGTCCGCCGGCGAGCGTGGCCAGCCGCTCGAGCCCCGGACGCGCGAGCGCCGCGAACCAAGCCGCGAGCACCAGCCAGCCCCAGTAGGGCGCGAGCACGAAGAGGACGCCCGCCGCGCTGACCGCGAGCGCGACCCGCAGCGCGAGCACGCGATGTCGACGCGCGCTGTCGGGCGGCGCCGGCTCGACGGTGATGCGCGGGGGTGGTTCGGACGATCGTGGAAGCGGTACGACGGCGGAGGTCATGCGCCCGGAGAGAGCAGTCTGCGTGCCACGGTGCCGGCCTCTGCGCCGCTCACTGGAGCTCGACCGTCACGTCGAGCGCATCCGTCGCGGTCTCGGCGAGCAAGCACTGGGCGATCATCGAGGTCGCCGCGAGCATCGCCATCAACCCGTGCGGACGAATGCGTGCGTCCACGTGCAAGTTGTTGCCGGGCAGCGTCAGCGCCGTGATCTCGATGCCGATGCGCTCGCTCCCCATTCGTGACGGGAGATCGATGTGCGCTCGGCGATGAGCCGCGCCGTCCACCACGAGCGACGCAGCCATCACGCGCAGGTCGAAGGGGATCGGCGCGGCCACGTTCAGTGCGCCGCTGACGTGATGCGCTTCCACGAAGGCGGCGCCGTGGTCGGGAGCCCGGACCAGGACGAGCGCGGAGACGCCGCGCAGGGTCGCTACGGGCGCGGCGCCGAGCGCGGTCGTGACCGTCACGTCGCTCACGTCGAGATTCTCGAGGTGAACGACATCCGGTCCGATCGGCTGGCCGGGAGGACCCATGTGCGCCGACTGGAAGGCACGATTGACCAAGAGGACGCCGTGACGGTCGGTCTCGATCATCAGCTGCCCGCCGCGCGCTTGCGCCGAGTAGCTCACGAAATGCCCCGAGAGCAGCTCGGACGCCTCGTATTGCATGTCCACGTGATCGACCACGATGACGGGCCGTCCGCCCTCGTCGATGAAGCGAACGTCCGTGCCCACCACGTGATCGAGATCGATCGCGTCGAGATGGCCGATGACGAGGTGCCCGCGGATCTGGCTCGAGATGTTCACCTCGAGCTGTCGCGCGATCCATTGGTGCCCGTCCTCGCTCCCGAGCCAGGAGAAGGCGCCGAACCCGAGCGCGACGACGACGAGGAGGAGGACGGCGAGCACCATCAACACGCGCCGAGCTCGGGGCCATCGACGCCGTGTCGTGACCGGTCGCGCAGGAAGAACGGGCGGATGTCGATCGACGGCCTCGAAGAGCGCGTCGGCTCTGTGGCTCGCGTGGGCGAGATCAGCCTCGTTGCCGGCGTCGTTCATGCCGCGTGCTGAGCAAGGGCCGCGCCGCCCACAGGACGCCGACGCCGCAGGTGCGCTGAGGCGGCCTGTCTCGACTGTGGCGATCGCGTGCTCGGGACCAGCGGTCTATCTGGAGCGCGGCGAGAGATCGGCGCCGCCGCGTGCGTGGCACGAGCGCTGCTCTTCCATGACCCATGGAAAACGCCGACACGACCACGGAGATGCTCGTCACGATCATCAACACGCCGGGCCGAAATCGGCGAGTCGGGCGCGCCGAGACCATCCCGCGCTGGAGCCCGATGTCGCGCCTCGCGCTCGGCTTCTGGACGTTCTCGATGCCGGCCATCGCCGCTCTCATGGGCCTCGTCAGCATGCTGGTCCCGCCCGAGGTCCCGCCCGTCCTCTTGGCAGCGGTCTACGGATTCCTGATCACGCATTGTCTCATCGCGATGTTCTACGTCGCGTTCGCGGGACAAAATCCGCGGCTCCACTCGCGTGTCGGATGGCAGCTCGCCATCGTCTTGGCGGGTCCCATCACGATCCCCGTCTACTGGTTCATGCACGTGTGGGACGCGCCGAAGGTCGGACGCATGGACGTGGACGAGGACGTCCCCGGCTACGACATGTTCGAAGCGCACGCGCTCGGCGCGGCGGCCTGACGTCGTCGTCCTGTCCCCAACTCGTCTCCATCACTCGAGGTCGTCCATGTTCCACCGCTGTCTCGTCGTTCTCGCTCTCGGCATCATTTCCGTCGGCGCCTATGCGTGCTCTCACGACGCTCCGCGCCACCGATCGGCGGCGCATCATCCGGCCCGCACGAGCGGGGCCGAGCAGGCGCGCGCGCAGGCTCCAGGCGACGCGCAGGGGACGGTCCAGGTCACGACGCACGTCGACGACATGGACGGCGGCGCGCCGACGGCGATGGATCAGTCGGAGAGCGCCGAGGATCTGGAGATCACGCGTCAGATTCGCTCGGCCGTGGTCGGAGACTCGGCTCTCTCGTTCAGCGCGCTCAACTGCACGATCATCACGCGCGCCACGGTCGTCACGCTCCGCGGCAGCGTCACGCGCGCCGAGAGTGTGGTGATCGAGCGCCACGCGCACGAGGCCCCGGGCGTGACGCGCGTCAACAACATGTTCGACCTGTCCGACGCCGCCAGCGCGCAGTGAACCGCCGATGAAGCCCGAAGCCGAAGACATGTCCGTCGCATCGATGGACGCTTATCGCGCGACGCCCGTGCCCGAGGTCTCCGTCGATCTCGAAGGTGCGGCACCGGAGAGAGCGGAGCGACCGCTGCGCAACGCTCTGGTCCGGCTTCGCACCCGAGGCGAGACGATCGCCGACGACGCGAGCGCGGCCGGAGTGCCCGTGCGCTTGATCGCGTTCTCGGTCGCAGGCGCCGTCGGTGCGCTCGCACTGCTCTGGGCGGGGCGCTCGCTCGCGCGAAGTCGTCCCACGTCTGCTGCTCGCCCCAAGCAACGCTCGGCCACGCGGCGCGTCGGTCGCGAGCTCGGTCGGGAGATCGCCGCGCGCGCGGTGCTCGGCGCTGCGAGCGTCATCGGTGCTCGCATCGCGACCGACATCCTGCTTCCGGCGCTCGCGCAGAAGCTCGCCACGGGAACCTGGCAGCTCCCCAGCGAGCCGACACCGCCCAAGCGTCGATCGCGCAAGCAGCAGCCAGAGGACTGAGACCGCAGCGGACCGAGCGAGACGGCCGCCACCACCGCGGCGACCGTCTCCGCTGCCCGTGCGTGCGCGTCAGTTCGGCTGAACGGCCTGCTCCGCCACAGACTCCGGCACAGATTCGTCTTTGCCGCCCGGGACCGCGGCCTCTGCGGTCACCGAGACGTCTTCGGCACGGTGCGTCGCGAAGAGCTTCTTCACGGTGTCCACCTGCGAGCTGTCCTCGGTGTGCACGGCGACGAGCACGTTGCCGCTCTTGATCTTGCCTGCGTAGATCGTCGCGTGGATCTCCGGAATGCCGAGCCCCACGAGCGCGCCCGTCGCCGTTCCGGCCGCCGCACCGACCGCCGCGCCACCGAGCAGCGCCATGACGGGACCGGCCGCGATGAGCAGGCCGAGGCCCGGAAGCGCGATCATGCCGATGCCCGCAAGGAGGCCGATCACGCCGCCGGCGATCCCGCCGACCCCGGTGCCGATGAGCGCGCCCTCGGGCGCTTTGGTGCCCTGCGTGTGGGCAAAATCGCGCGTCTGTCCCTTGTCGGGAAAGAGCACGGAGATGTCCTTGTGCAGAAAGCCCGCGCTGCGCAGCTCCACGAGCATGGCCTCTGCTTCCGCTTCCGAGCGAACGATTCCGAACACTGCCTTGTTGGTCATCTGCTTCTCCGTGGTCGAGTTGAGTCGCGCTAGTCGTCGCGACGCGTTGCGAACCAACGCAATGAGCATGCCGACCTCGGCACCGGCCTCGAGGCAGCGCCTGCTAGCATCGCGGCACCATGAAGGTGCTCGTCGTCAACGTCGGCTCGACGTCCGTCAAATACAACCTCTACGAGATGGACACCGAGGCGCGCCTCGCCGTCGGCCGCGTCGAGCGCGTGCTCACCGATCACGCCGAGCACATCCACGAAGGCGGAACCGATCCCGTGGACGGTCGCGACGCGGGCAAGGCGCTCGCCGCCGTCCTCACGCACCTGACGCGGAGCGGAGGGCCTCTCCCCGAGCCGAGCGCGCTCGGTGCCGTCGGCCATCGCGTGGTGCACGGCGGCGAGCGGCTGAC
>JAYVCF010000154.1:0-5385 GCA_043750095.1 Deltaproteobacteria bacterium | reverse complement strand
CCCTCGTGTCGGTCGAGGATCGTGTCGGCGTCGCTGTCCAGGTCGAGCACATCGGGCGTTCCGTCGTGATCGGTGTCGATGCACGCGGTTCCGGTCCCGCACTCGGTGCGGTTCGAGATGCCGTCGCCGTCGACGTCGGGGTCGAGCGCATCCGGAATGCCGTCACGGTCGGCGTCGCCCGTCTGCATGCTGTCGACGACTCCATCTCCGTTCGCGTCGAGGTCGAGGAAGTCTGGGACCCCGTCACCGTCGAGGTCGCGCGGGCGCGTGGTGCAGTCCGCGTCGCCGGCCTCCATCGCGTCCGTGAAGCCGTCGCCGTCCGAGTCGGGGTCGTTCTCGTTCATGATCCCGTCGCCATCGACGTCGAGATCGGGCGCTCCGTCGCCGTTGACGTCGTAGCTGCGCTCGTCGATCGAGCTGATCGTGTCGTGGTCGGGATCGTCGGGCGTGCTGCAGCGAACGATCGGGGAGCCCCCGTCCGAGCGCGACGCATCGTCGTTGTGCATCAACACGCTCGCGCTGTTGCAGCCCCATCCGAACAGGACGGCGACCGTGGCGATCGCGAGGAGGGGACGAGCGCGGACCATGCTTATATATCTCCGAGCCGCTTACGGCTGAGCGCGAGTTCGATTGTAGAGGCCGTCGATCCAGACCGGCAAGGCAGGGGCGCGCGTTTCATCGGACCAAGGGTTCCCACTGCATGGATCGTGCGCGTGCCGGGTCGTGCCGCATGCCCGTCGGAGGGCCGTTCAACGTTGACATGCGGGCGCAACTGGACTAACCGGGGGCGCGAGCGGAAGGGCCCTGGGTGGGCGTCGCCGGTTCGGGTGCTCCCCATGGGGTGTCACCCAAGCGAAGGTTCGGAGGAGGACGATCATGGATCGATGGTTGGACGGCTCGGCTTCGGCGCAGCGTGCGCTTCTCATGGTGCTCACGCTCGGAGCGGGCTCGATCTTCGTCGGTTGCGGGCCCACGTACCCGAACTGCGACACGGACGAGCAGTGTCACGAGGGCGAGTTCTGTGTGAACGGCCACTGTGAAGACTGCCGCGACGACTCGCAGTGCCCGACGGGCCAGATGTGCGAGTCGAACGACTGCGTGCCCATCCCCGGGTGGTGCAACTCGGACCGCGACTGCCCCGCAGACCAGATGTGCGAGAGCAACCACTGCGTCCCGCGCCCGGTCGTGGCCGACGTGCCGGTCGAGCCGCCGCCCCCGCAGGAGTGTCAGCTCGCGCCGGTCTACTTCGCGTTCGACGAGAGCACGCTCGACGACACGGCGCGCAGTGCGCTGACCTCGGATCGCGCCTGCATGACCGAGCGCAACATCGCGGCCGTACAGATCACGGGCATGACCGATCCGCGTGGCACCGAGGAGTACAACATGGCGCTCGGCGACCGCCGCGCACGTGGCACGCGTGACCAGCTGCAGCGCCTCGGCGTTGCCCGCAGCGCGATGACGACGCGCTCGGTGGGCGAAGAGATGGCCACCGGCTCGGACGAGTACGCGTGGTCGCGTGACCGCCGTTCGGAGATTGCGCCGCGCTGATTTTTCCCGCGCTCGGGCGCGCGGGGATGGGGGCCCTTCGGGCACCCCATGACCCCCGTACTCCTGGCTCGATGCTCGACAGCAGCTCGATGCGAGGCCGTACACAGTAGACGGACCGTACACAGTAGACAGAGGGGCGCTCCGGCGCCCTTCTTCTTTGGAGGCACGCAGGTGGGACAGGTTCGGCGAACGGCGTCGCTCGGAGGTGTTGCTCTCATCGGGAGCGCGCTGAGCGGCTGTTTCCTCTGGACCAGCGCGGACCAGGGCGCGGACCTGACGCGGCGGATGGACGCGATCGAGGGGCGGGTGACGGTGGTGGAGCCGATGCGGGGCGAGCTCGACACGGTCAAGACGCAGGTCGCCACGCTCGAGGACGTGCGTCGGGGTTCCGAGCTCGCGACGCAGACGAGCGCCGACACCGGCGCGCAGGTCGAGATGCTCGGCCAGCAGATCGCCATGCAAGAGGGCACCATCGCCGAGCTCCAGCACGAGCTCCAGCGCATGCAGGAGGAGCTCACCGAGCAGCAGACCGACTACGAGGCGCGGATGAAGAAGCTCGCGCGTCGCGCCGGCGTGGACATGCCGCTCGACGACGCCGAGGTCCCTGCGGGAGCCGACGAGAACTTCACCGCGGCGCAGACGGCCTACGAGGCCCGCGAGTACTCGACCGCACGGGCGCTCTATCGCGCGTTCATCCAGCGCCATCACGAGGACGCGCGCGCCGACGACGCGCAGTACTTCGTCGGTCAGAGCTATCTCGTGGAAGATCGCCCTGCGACCGCCCTGGGCGAGCTACGCCACGTGGTCGCCGACTATGCGCAGGGCGATCGCGTGCCGTACGCGCTCTTGTCCATGAGCGACGCGTTCTACCGCCTGCATGCGTGCACCGACGCGACCACGTCGATCCAGACGCTCATTCGGGCGTTCCCGCGATCGCCGGTGATCAGTGATGCGCGCTCGCGACTGCGCGACGTCCAGCACGCGCCGACCGGCTACTGTCAGGATCCGGCGACTCCCGCGCACTGACGGATGTCTTCCACCGCGAGCGTGATCGAGATCCCGTCGTTCTCACTGATCGTGATGATCGGCTCGGCGGGCGCAGGCAAGAGTACGTTCGTTCGGAATCGCTTCGGGGCGACCGAGATCGTCTCGTCGGATTTCCTGCGCGGCGTCGTGCGCGACGACGAGACGAACATGGAGGCGAGCGCCGATGCTTTCGAGATCCTGCGACTGATCGTGGACAAGCGTCTCGCGGCGCGCCGGCTCACGGTGGTCGACGCGACGAACGTGCGCGCGAGGGATCGCGCTCCGCTCGTGGCCATCGCCCGACGACATGGCGCGCCGGTCGTAGCGATCGTGCTCGACGTCGATGGTCCGACGTGCGTGGCCCGCAACGACGCGCGCGCCGATCGGCCGAACAGCATCATCTACGTCATGCGTCAGCAAGATGCCTTGCGCGCATCGCTCGGCGGGCTCCCGAACGAGGGATACGCGGCGGTGCACGTGCTCGATGCAGCGGGCAGCGTGGACGCGGAGATACGGCGGGTCTGAGCGAGAGTGAGAGCGAGAGCGAGAGCGAGAGCGAGAGCGAGAGCGAGAGCGAGAGCGAGAGCGAGAGCGAGAGCGAGAGGGTTCAGACCGGAGACATAGGTAACGAAATAGACCGGGGACATGGGTGACGTTTTGGTGCGCGCGGTGAGGTGCGCGTGCCTTGGAAGACGGACACTCAGATGAATCTTCGACGAGAGTTTTTGGACCGCCTGAAGGGCGGCGAGCGGATGACGGCGCTGTGTCTGGAGTACGGGATCAGTCGCAAGACTGGTCACGCGCTCGCGAATCGTTACGACGTGCTCGGCGCTCAGGCTTTGCTGGAGCGCTCGCGCCGGCCGCATCGCTCGCCGACGCAGACGAGCGATGCGGTCGCAGCGGAGCTGCTGCGGGCGCGTCGTAAACACCCGACGTGGGGAGCGAAGAAGCTCCGCGCGTGGCTCTCGCGTGTGGCGCTTGGTGTGAAGTGGCCAGCGCCGAGCACGATCGGGGACGTACTTCGCCGCAACGGGTTGGTGGAGCCGCGACGCCGTCGTGAATCGTACACGACGTGGGACGGCGGACTCACGCAGGCGACGGTCGCGAACGACGTTTGGTGCGCGGACTTCAAGGGTCAGTTTCGCTTGGGCAGCGGAGGCTACTGCTACCCGTTGACGGCGAGCGACCGCGCGAGTCGCTACCTGCTCGCCTGCGACGCGTTCGGTCGCATCGATACCGACGAGGTGATCGCGTCCTTCTTTACGGTGTTTCGCGAGTGCGGCCTGCCGGACGTGATCCGCACTGACAACGGCGTGCCGTTCGCGACGAAGGGAATCGCGGGCCTGTCTCGACTTGCGGTGACCTGGCTACGGCTTGGGATTCGTCATGAGCGGATTCAGCCGGCGCATCCGGAACAGAACGGACAGCACGAGCGAATGCATCGCGTGCTCAAGCAGGAGACCACGCGGCCGGCCGCCTCGAACCTGCTCGGGCAACAAGAACGGTTCGACCGATTCGTGCACGAGTACAACGTCGTCCGCCCGCACGAGGCGCTCGACATGCGAACGCCCGCGGAGCTCTTCGTGCATTCAAAGCGAGCGATGCCGCTCGTCGTTCCCGAACCGCGCTACCCGCTGCACGATGACGCCGTGTACGTGAACGCGTCGGGTCGTATCTCGCTTCTGCGGACGGCGGTGTTCGTGGGTTCGTGCCTCGACGGCCAGCTCGTCGGTGTGCGCGAGCTCGACAATGATCGCTGGCTCGTCTCGTTTGCCGGCGTAGATCTGGGTGTGTGGATCAAGGGGAACGAGACGCTTGAGAGAACCTGACCGGACCATCCCGACCTCACTGGGCCGACACGATCTGTTACCCATGTCCCCGGTCTGAAAATCGTTACCTATGTCCCCGCTCGCTCAATCAGAGATCCGGCACGCCAGCGTCTTCTTCACCCGTCGGTCGCGCGAACCGCGGCGGCGCCGTCGGGAAGTACCGCACGCGTGCGCCCTGGAGCGCGCGCCAGCGTCCGTAGGGCATCGGCTGCGTGTCGGGGAAGATCACCTCCGCGCTCGCGGCGTCTTCGGCGAGGAACGTGGGCGCGCCCTCTCCGATCGCGCGCGGCGTCTCGCCGTCGGGAGCCACACCGACGCCGCCCTCTCCGATGAACGCGAGCCGCGTCTCGTCGAGCGCGATCGCGTCCGTCACGCCCGCGCGTGCGAGGAGCGCGACCAGATTCGTCCCCTCCGCGTACACGAGGAAGCCGTCGCGATCGACGCCGAGCGCTGCGCCGCTGCTCGGCAACTGAGCGAGCGGACGGCCGCTGGCGAACACGTGATCCTCTCGGCCCGGCGTGCCGACCGCGAGGTCCCAGCCGACCGCCTGGCGATGCGCGAAGACACTCGCGAGGCCCGCACGACTCGGCGACGGAGCCGTGAGGCCCGCGAGCACTTCGTGATGTCGCTCGGCGCGCACGGCATCGGGCACCGCGCGTCGTGGATCGATCCGCACGAGCCAGCTCTCGCCCACCGCGGCGCGCGCGAACGCGTACGGCCAGCCCGCGTGGGGAAGGCCCGCCACCGAGAAGCGTCCTTCGGCGTCCGTCGCGCCCTCGATCGGCGGGCCCGGCAGCGTCGGACGAAGCACGAGATAGAAGAAGTCACGCGGGTCGCGATCGACGTAGCGCGGAAAGCGCATCTGCATCGAGCGCACGGCGCGGCGCGCGCGCAGGTGATAGCCGTCGGTGCCGGGGAAGGCGCCGTCGTACTCGTAGTCCGCGTGCACGCGCTGCACGGCGGGGGGCGTGGCGTCGAACGG
>JAYVCF010000153.1:0-17733 GCA_043750095.1 Deltaproteobacteria bacterium | reverse complement strand
CGCGAGCGCGGCGTCCATCGAGGCGCCATCGAGCCGCGTGCTGCCGCCGTCTTGGCGCCCTTCGACGCTGGGACTGCTGCATCCGACGACGACGGCGAGGGCCGTACTTGCGAGCACGAAGTGGCGACCGGTCGACATGACGCAACGCTACCAGAGTGCGGTCGCGTCCGGGCGGCAGCGCGTCAGTACCGAGCGTCGCGACTCGGTCCTCGGCTCATGGTGTCGGCGGCGGATCGGACGACGGCGGTGGGTCCGGCGTCGGCGGCGAGTCGGGCGCCGCCGGCCGCGACTCCAGCTCACGAACGCGCGCCTCGAGCTCGCGCACGCGCGCGGACAGCTCCGCCTGCGCGGCGGCGGCGGCGTCGCGATCGGCGGCTCGCGCAGAGCGCTCCGCCTCGAGATCGGCTCGGGCGGTCGTCGTCGCGGCCTCGCTCGTCGCTCGAGCCATCCGCGCGGCGTCGCGCTCGGCCGTCATCGACTCGAGCTGCGTTCGCGCGCCATCGCGCTCGCTCGTCGCGGTCGCCAGCGTCGTTCGCGTCGTCTCGAGCTCGCTGCGCGTCGTCTGCACCGTTCGCTGCGCATCGACGAGCTGCGCGGTCAGCGTCGCGACGCGGGTCTGCGTGTCGACGAGCGCGGTCTGGCTCACCAGAAGCTCCGCTCGCGCGTCGTGCAAGGCCGCGCGCAGCGCGTCTCTCGCGCGTCGCATCGCGCTCGCGTTACCCTCCGCGGCGCCGATCTGCGTCTCCGCATCGTCGAGACGCCTCAGCGCGTCCTCCGTCCGGGCCCCCGAGGCGGCGGCGCGATCGAGCGCCTCGGCCGCCGTCGAAGTTGCTTCGTCCGCGCGTGCGGAGGCGGCGTCGTGGGCCGCGGCTTCGGCGGCGGTAGCCTTGCGCGCATCGACCACCGCGTTCCATGCACGCCAGCCAGCGATGGAGCCGAGGATCAGGATGGCGAGCGCCCAGGGCGCCACGCGCCGCAGGAAGCGGACGCGATCGCGCGCGTGATCCTCGGGTGCGGTGAGGATGTCCAGCTCGCCGACCAGCTCCTTGGCCGTCGGCCGCTTCGCTGGCTCGATGGCCAACCAACGACGAAAGCTCGGCGCGAGGAACGCGAGGTCCTTCGCGCTCGGTGGAGCCACGGCCTCCGTCGCGCGTCGCCTCAGCGACTCCACGTCGAACGCGCCGACTGTCGGTGCCGTGCTCGGCTCGAGCACGTTGCGCAGCGCGAGAGCGAGCGAGAACACGTCCGCCTCGGGACCGAGGTGCGCGGTCGTCGGCCAGCCCGCGGCGAGCTCGGGCGCGAAGTAATCCGGCGAGCCAGCCACGAGCTCCTCGCCCTCTTTCGCCGCGACGCCGAAGTCGAGCAGCACGGGCATCGTCTGCTCGAGCCCGGCGATCTTCGCGAGGAAGATGTTCGAGGGCTTGATGTCCTGATGGCGCAGCCCCTTGGCGTGCACGGCGGCCAGACCTCCGGCGAGGATCTCGAACACGCGGCGTGCCTCCGCACGATCGAGCGGCATCGCGCTCTCGAGGTCGCGGCCTTCATACCAGGGCATCGCGAACCAGAGGCGCCCGCCGAGCCAGCCGTGACCTTTGAACTGCACGACCGAGGGATGGTTGATCGCCGCGAGCATCCGCAGCTCACGCAGCGCCTGCTCGCGACCCTCGGGCGTGGTCGCGCGGTACGCGAGGATCTTCAGGGCGACGACGTGCCCCTCGATCTCGGCGTCGTCGGCGCGCCACACTTCTCCTTGTGCGCCGGCGCCGAGCAATTCGACGACGCGGTAGCGCTCGCCGATCAGCTCTCCGGGAGAGAGCGACGTCGTCGGCGCCGGGTCCTCGACGGACGTGCCGCCCGCGCTGAGCACCGTGTGGACGTGAGCCTCGGGAACATCCTTCGACACCGCGTGCAGTCTGTCTCTCTCGATCGCATGCGTGCCAGGACAAACGGCGCCGCTCGGAGCTAAGGTCGCCTCACGTGACGCGCACCCTGGCCAGGACCGAACGCGTGCTCGGGATCGATCCCGGCACGCGCAAGCTCGGCTGGGGCGTCGTCGAGCGTCGAGGGAACAAGCTGGTCGCGATCGCTGCGGGCGTCGTGTCGCTCTCGCCGCGTGATCCGCTCGCGACGCGCTTGGCCACGGCGTGCGTGGCGATCGAAGCGCTGGTCGAGGATCACGCGCCGCTCACGATGGCGATCGAAGGCGTCTTCTACGCGCGCTACGCAGCCGCGGCGATTCAGCTCGCGCACATGCGTGGCGTCGCGCTCCTCGTCGCCGAGCAGCGTGGGCTCTCCATCGCCGAGTACGCGCCTGCCCTCGTGAAGCGAACCGTCGCCGGGCGCGGCGCGGCAGACAAGGTGCAGATCGGTCGCATCGTCGCGGCCACGCTCGGCCTCCGCGCGCCGCCGCCGGTGGACGCATCCGACGCGCTGGCCATCGCCATCACCCACCTCTCGGCGGCCTCCTTCGCGACGCGTCGCTGACGTATCCTGTCGGGATGAGGCACTCGGTCGTTCTCGCACTTCTCGGTGGCACCCTCGTCATCGCGAGCCCCGCGCTCGCGCAGCGCACGATCGCGCAAGACACGATGAGCATGTCGTCGCCCGTCGCGGTGAGCTGCGGCTTCTGCGCCGCGGAGGCCTACGGCGTCGTGTTCCAGCGCGTCGGCGCGACCGGCGGCCTCTTGCCTTCCGACTTTCCCTTGCGCGTCGACAGCATCTTGCTCGCGCTCGGTGCCGCGACGGTGAGCGGGACACCTGCGGCGTGCCATGGCCTCGCGGCCGGAGGCGACACGCTCGTGCACGTCGAGATCTGGGCCGGCACCACGCCGCCTGACGCGGCCGACATCCACGCGATGCCCATCGCAGGAATGGCGTGGCCAGGCGAAGACATGGTCTTCGTGCAGGACGCCGTGCCGGTGACGATGAGCACGCCCACCACCGACGGCGCGGCGGACTTCAACCTGATGTTGAACACGCTCAACCTCGGCGATGCCACGATGCCTGCGCCCACCGTGGACGCGACCCACACGTACCTTCGTGCGGTCGTCGTGCTCGGCGACACCGGCATGAGCTCCACCTGCACACCGGCCACCAACGCGCCGACGGGCTTTCCGCTTCGCGACGACGATGGCGTCGTCACGAACCATCGTGCGTTCATCTATGCCACGGGCGTGGGCTGGCTCTGGAACGAGGCGGCAGGCGTCCACGGCGACTGGGGCATTCGTCTCTCCGTCGAGCCGCTTCCCCACGGGGATGCTGGCGCGGTCGATGCGGGCCCATCGGACGCTGGAGCGAGGAGCGATGCCTCGTCGACGGCCGACACCGGGATCGACGCGGGCCGTACGGCGATGGGGGGAAGCAGCGCCTGCGGCTGTCGCGCATCGAGCCCGACCTCGGCGACTGGATGGACCGCGCTCGCGGCGCTCGCGCTCGCGCTCTACTCGCGGAAGATCACGCGGCCGAAGCGCTCGGGCACGTGAAAGTCGCCCTCGAGCGGCGCTGACCAGCCCGCGCCCCACTGCCCGTCTTCCCGCACGTCGAGCGCGTAGAGCGCGATGCGCCAGGTGTCGCCTGCGTGCGGCGCCGACGTGATCGGATGCGGACCGATCGCGAACGCGCTCCACGGAATGCGCGTCTCGACGACGTAGCCCTCGTCCGCTTCGTGATCGTTCACCACACCCCGCGTGACGACGCGCGCCTCGAGGCCGCTCGACCACTCCACGTGTCCGAACGGCTGCGGCTGTCGGCGTGAGTCGAACCAGCTGTCGAACACGACCTCACGCGGCGAGATCTGCAGCTCCGTGTATCCGAGGCCGTCGCCATCCGGATCGATCATCAGCTCCGCGCAGTCGTCTTCCCAGAGGTGATCGTCTCGATGCTCGCCGTGCGAGACGAGCAAGGGGTCGTCGATCTCGAACGCGACGTAGAGGTACTGCGCGTCCCACGCGAAGCGCGCGAACGCTTCCGGCGATCCCGGTGCGCCGTTCATCGTGTCGACGAACGCTTCGGTGCGCGGGACGCTCGCCCACTCGCCGAGATCTCCGTCGAGCGTCGGCGGCGTCGTGAAGTGCGTCGCCTGCGCCTCGGGAATGCTCGTGCGCGGCGTACCACACGAGCAGCCCGTCACGAGGAGCGCGAGCGCCAGGAATCTCCGCTGGCTCACGCGGCGGTGGTGCCGAGCTTCTCGCTCACCAACGTATAGACCGCCATGAAGTTCGTGAGCTTCTTCAGGTCGTCCTCGGGGACCGTCATCTTGTAGGTGCGCTCGATCTCCGCGACGATCTCGATCGCCATCATCGAGTCGATCCCGAGGTCCTTGAACGGCGTCTCGTCCGGGATCTCGTCGACCTCGCTCACCTCGGCGATGATCGCGCGCAGCTTCTCTCGGAGGGCCTCGTTCGACATCGTGGTGCTCATTTCTTCATCGCGGCTCGCTTCTCGACCAAGTCGAGGAGCTGCTTGACCGACTGGATGCCGACGAGCTGCTCGTCGGGAATCTGGACGCCCAGTTGACGCTCCATCTCGCCGACCAGCTCGAGCATGCCGAACGAGTCGATGCCGAGGGACGCGATCGTCGCCTCTTCTTTCACCGTGGAGAAGTCTTTCTCCGCAATCTCGCTCGCCATCTTCTGGAAGATTTGAACTAGCTCGGGCCGGGTCATCGTCGTCTCTCCAATCTCAACCGCACAGTCTCACCACCGCACAGTCTCACCACCGCACAGTCTCAACCATCAGTCTAGGCATGAGCGGCGAGCTCGCCGCTCTCCCACATCGTCTTCGTCTTCTGTCGCTGCGCCTTGCCGCTCGACGTCTTGGGGAGCGCGCCCACCGCGCAGATCGACACGCTCGAGGGCGTGAGCCCGAAGTTCTCGCTCACGCTCTTCGCGATCTCTTCGCGAAGCCGCGCCGCATCGCCCGAGTTGCCCTCGGCCGCGATGATGAGCTGCTCGATTCCGTCTTTCATGGTGGAGAACGCCACCACGTTGCCGCGGCGCACGCCCTCGATGTCGCCCACGACCCACTCGATGTCTTGCGGGTAGTGGTTGGCGCCGTTGACGATGATGAGGTCCTTCTTGCGACCGCAGATGAAGAGCTCGCCGTCGCGGGCGCTCGTCCCCGTGAAGTAGCCGAGGTCGCCGCTCTTGAGCCATCCGCCGACGAACGACTCGGCCGTCGCATCGGGGTTCTCGTAGTAGCCGTCGTTCACGCTCGGGCCGCGGCTCCAGATCTCGCCCACCGCGCGCTCGCCCAGCGCGTCGCCGTTCTCGTCGGCGATGCGGAGGCCGTGACCGGGGAACGGAATGCCGCAGCCCACGAGCTCGAGCGCATCGGCCGCAGTCGACTCGACGGCCTTGCCGAGCTTCATCTGCGCGGGATCCACGCGATCCACCACCATCGGTGTGCCGCGACGGTGGAAGGTGATCGCGAGGCAGCTCTCGGCCATGCCGTAGCTCGGCAACAACGCCTTGGGATCGAAGCCGCAGCGCGAGAACTTCTCGCCGAACTCGATCAGCGTGCGCGCGCGGATGGGCTCCGCGCCGCAGCCGGCGATGCGCAAGCTCGAGAGATCGAGGGACGACAGGTCCTTCTCGTTCACGCGCTTGGTGATCAGCTGGTACGCGAAGTTCGGCGCGTACGTGATGGTGCCCCTGTGCTTGGTGATCAGCTCGAGCCAGAGCCGCGGCGCGCGCGCGAACATCGGCGTGGGCATCAGCACCACGGGCAGATCCACGATGAGCGTGCCGAGCACGAAGCCGATGAGCCCCATGTCGTGGAAGAGCGGCAGCCAGGAGACGCCCACGTCCTCTGGGACGCGATTCAGGCCGGCGGGTCCGAGGAACGCGGTCGTGTTCGCGACGAGGTTGTGATGACGGATCATCACGCCCTTGGGCTTGGACGTGCTGCCCGAGGTGAACTGCAGAAAGCAGAGGTCCGCGGGCGTGACGAGGGGCGGTGAGAAGGGCGGCGCCTGCCCCGCGAAGTCGCGATCGGCGACGAGGATCACGACGTCCTTGCGTCGCTCGCGGAGCTTCTCGACCACCTCGAGGTTCTTGCTGACGCAGACGATCACGCGGGCGCGCGCGGCCGTCATGATGTGATCGATGGTCTCGACGTAGTGATCGCTGACCTTGAACGTCGCGCCGGGGAAGATGGGCACGGGCACGAAGCCGCCCACCGAGGCACCGAGGAACGTGAGGACGAACTCGTGGTTCTCGGGGCAGACGAGCGCGACGGTGTCGCCCTTCTTCAGGCCCGTCGCGGCGAGGAACGCAGCACGGCGGTGCGCTTCGGTGCGCATGGCCTCGTAGGGGAAGTAGAGCTCCTCGCGATCCGTCGTGACGAATCGAAAGCCCCGCGCCTCGCCGCCCGGAAGACGATCGAGCGCCTCCACCAACGTTGACGGGTACTCGGCCATGCGGAAAGCGCGCGGTTTTAGGGGGCGCGCGAGGCCTAGTCAAGCGCGCAAGCCCGCGAAAACCGGCCGATCGGCCGGGCGCGGGTCAACTACGAGTGCCTCGCTCGACGGCGCCGGTGAGCAGCGCCGAGGGACTTCGCGCTGCCCGCCCGCGCTCGACGCATCCGGGATGGGGCTCGGGCGCCGACAACCGGGGCGGATCGCGCGCGCCGACGCGCCGGCCTGTCCCGATCCCAGCCCGTAGAAGCTCTGGTCGCGCGCGCTCGGATGCGCCTACGCCTGGGGATCGTTCGCCGTCGCGGCGCGGAAGAACTGCTGGTAGTTCGGGAGCAGGCGGTTGCCGTGCACGAAGTCGAGCACGGCGCGCTTGAACGCCGTCACCGTCGCGTCCCAGATCGCGTCTCGCACGGCGACGGCGGTGCGCGCGCGGCGAGCGATCCGACGCTGCGCGCGGAGGCTGGTCGCGATGGAGTCGCCCCGCAGCACGAGCGCGATCCACGTCGCCGCGAGATCGCTCGTCTCCGGATCCGACTCGAGCCCGGCCGCGATGGCATCGACGATCTCGACGGCGGTGTCGATAGCGGTGCTCTCTCGAAGGTGCGTGGCCATGCTGTGTGTCCTTGGTTGGCCAGCTTGTACAGAGCGCCGGTGGGCCGCGCCAAGGGCTCGGCAGACAGCCATGCGATCACCTGCGTTCCCCGATCCCTCGCGCGCCGGCCCTCCCCGCGATCAACCTCCGTCCACGCCAGCGTCCGCCGGACACCAGGTCCCCTGCACCCACAGCGGTAGTCCCGTCGATGTCGATCCGTGCGCGAGGGGGATACAGCGGCTGGGATCCGCGCAGCTGGACACGCAGTGCGGCGCGTCCCCCGGCGAGTCCTGCGCGCAGATCTGCGTTTCGGTGCAGTGTTCCGTCGCCGAGCATGAGCAGAACGTCACGCCGCCGCCCGCCCGGTCGCACACCGTTCCCGTGAAGCACTTGTGTGTCGGCAGCACCGGGCCGCCGCTCGGGCCGACTTGCTCGCAGTGTCCATCGACGAGCCCGCTCGGCACGCCGAAGCTGAGAGCCCATTGGCGGCACACGATCTCCGCCTCGGCGGAGCATGACGTCGCCTCGATGATCGGCGGACGCGGGTTCCCACACGACGGAAACGGAGACGACGGAGCACCGTCCGGCAGCGTGCCGCCGCCGTCGATCTCGTGCGCCGCCCCGCACGAGCACGCGGCGAGCAGTGCGGCAGAGAGGGCCCCCACAATCGCTCCGCGACGCACGGCTCCCCCCTACCGGACGCGAAGGCCTGCAGCCATGACGGTCGCTGCTGTACCGGTTGCAGCCAGTTGACTCGTGTCGGTCCACGCGCCGACGAAATCCTCGCGGGTCGCGCTGGCGCTCACGAGGACGTCGCTCGTTCTGCCCGCAATGCCCGCGTAGTCGCCGTCGGATCCTTCCCCTTGTCCGAGCAAGACCACCGGAAGAAGCCCACCCGGCGGCGTGAGGGAAACCCCGATGGGGTCCCACCCGCGTGCCAGGCCGCGGCTGGTCATGCGGTACTCGATCTGAGGCGCACTCGCGTTGATCTGGCTCCCCCAGAGAAGCCCGATGCGCCCGATCGAGTCGGCGGCGAGCGTGGGAAAAAAGATGCCGTTCGAGCCACGGTTGTGGATGCGCGCATCGAAAAGGAGGGGTGATGCCGGGCCGGCTGCGCGATCGCGTCGCCAGATATCGACGCTACGGCCCCCGTCGCTGCCCGCGGGTACGGCAAAGTACTGCATGCCAGACGAGTCCTGGGCGAAGGCGAAACTCCGAAGACCCACCTCGACGCCCGACACGAAGCACTGGATGGTGGCGGGCCCCGCGATGTACTCTGCGTTGCTCCAGTTGTCGCCGTTGTCGGTGCTCTCGTTGATGAACCAGCTCACTGTACCGTTCGAGGTCCCCGAGCATGATGAGATCCCGCCGCGACCGAAGAACGACGTATCCGCGTACATGACCGACACGATTCCGGCACGCGCTTGGACGACGAGCCCCCCGACGTCCTGCGCGAACTGCCGGTTCAGGCCGTCGATCGCGTCGGCCGGGCGGAGCCAGCTAAGGGTCCGAGCGTCCGGATCGATCCGCGCGCCGCGTGCACACGCGCCGAAGAATCCGGCGCCGACGCCGCTGTGGCGGAACGCGATCCAGAACTCCGGCGACTGTTCACTGGACACGTCGCGCGCAGGGTCGAATGCGATCGTCGGCTGGTCCTGGATGCCATCGTAGCAGCCGGTGTCGTTGACCAAAAAGCTCTGCGGAAACGTCCGCCCTCCGTCGTATGACAGGGACACGACGACGCGATCGGTGCTCGAGCCGGGCTTGGCGAGCGCCAGATTCGCAAGCGCGACGACGGTGCCATCGGGCGACACGGCGACGGTGGGATCTCCAGCCCACAACGGGGCCGTGTTGCCGGCACTATCCACCGTCTGAAGACCCTGACCCGGAGCGGGCGGGATAACGTGGAACGGACCCCACCCAACCGGCCCGCCGCTCCCGACCGCGTAGGCGTTGCTCCGCGTCCACGTCGTGCCGTCGTCGATGGAGAACGCCCAACCGTTCGGAGAGTTCGGCCAGCCCGATGGCATTGTCCCTGGGTAGACGGCCCCGAAACCGCCATCGTTGTAGGCGACGAGCCACGTGGATGGTACGCCGACGCCGTTGCTGCTCGACACGTACGCCATCATCGTCTCCGAGCCGTTCTCCACCGGAGCTTCGGGCGTCGAAACGTCCGGCAGACATGCGGACAGGAGGAGCGCGAGAGCGAGCACGCGCTGGCTGGTGGGGCCGCGTCGCGGAGTCCGCCTCCGCTCAGCGTGCCGATGGTCGCGAGCAGAAACGCTCGCGCCGCCCCCCCTGACTAGGAAACTCCGTCTGCGTCATGCCCCCTCCGTGCCCTCGACCCGGTCAGCACCCGCCCCGGATGCGACCGTGAGCGATCATGCTGCGCGCGCCGCGTCCCGCGTGTCAACGCTGGACGCACCAGGCGCCCGGTGCAGCAGGCGGCGCACGGCGCAGGCGGCGCAGGCGGCGCAGCGCGGGCGACGATGTGCGATGGCGTCGAAGGCGGGCGCTGCTACTGCGGCGACGGGCCCGACTGCGCGGCGGGCGAGGTGTGTCGGGCGGACACGCGGCTGGATGATGGCGGGTTCTCGTTCCACTGCGTGTGCGTCGGCCACTGAGCCTGACCATCGGTGCTTGCGGCCTCGATGGGTAGACGCTCGCCGCGCGGCGGCCGCGGTAGCCGGCTCGCTTTCGGGATCCGGAAGGTGAGACGAAGCGCGTAGCCTGCCTCATGGACACCGACGATCTGGTCACCCGGTTCGAGCGCGATGGCTACGTGATCCTCGAGCGCGCGATCGATCACGCTGAGGTCGGGGCGCTCGTCGACGCGCTCGCGCCCTACGAATCAGCACTGCCGACGGGCCGCAACGACTTCGAAGGGACCAAGACGCGGCGCGTTTACAGCCTGGCGGGCAAGGGCGAGGCGTTCCTGCGGCTCGCCGAGCATCCGGTGATCATGGCGATGCTCGAGCGCTTGTTGTTGCCGAACTGGCTGCTCTCGAACCTGCAGTCCATCCGGATCTTGCCGGGCGAGACCCCGCAGCCCTGGCACGCGGACGATACCTTCTATCCTCTGCCGCGACCGCGCACGACGCGGCTGGCGGTCTCGACCATCTGGGCGCTCGAGGACTTCACCGAGGAAGTCGGCGCGACGGAGCTGGTGCCGCGCAGTCACCTCTGGGCGTACGAGCGACCCGATGCGAGCGCGAAGTCGATCCGAGCGGTGATGCCCGCGGGCTCCGTGATCGTGTTCGACGGATCGCTCTGGCATCGAGGTGGCACCAATCGCTCGGCGACGAAGACGCGGCTGGCCGTGAGCCCGCAGTACTGCCAGCCCTGGCTACGCCCGCAGGAGTCGATGCTGTTGATCGCGCCGCCCGAGCTCGCGCGGGCCATGTCGCCGCGCGCTCGCTCGATGCTCGGCTACAACATTCATCCGCCCTTCGTCGGGCAGGTCGACGGGATGCATCCGCTGCGCTTGGTCGATCCGGACTACCAGCTGCACAAGACCGACGATCACGCGATCGCGGATGCGGTGCTCGCCGACCCCAAGGCGGTGATGTAGCGCTCGGCGCATCCTAGCGGAGCAGCGCTTCGAGCAGGCCGGGCAGGTGCTGCGACTCCATCGAGGCGTCGCAGGCTCGCAGCGCGTCGCCGTCTCGCACCGAGAGCGCCGCGCGCGCGCCAGCCGTGGTCGAGAACGCGCCGCTCACCGATCGGATGACGAGGCCGCCATCGATCGAGTGCAACGTGGCGCGCGTGTGGCCATCGTGGCCGATGACGTACGCGGCGCCGCCGAGCTCGTACACGATCGCTGCGCCGGCGTGATCGGCGCTGCGCGTCCAGTCGAACACCGTCGTGCCCGCTTGCACCGATCCAAGCCAGAGCTGCGAGCCCGCGTCTCCGCGCCGCGCGTGGAGCCAGCCCAGGCTCGTCGGTGTGACGCCCACGACACCGGCGGGCACCTCGGCGATCGGGCTGACCGCGCCCGACGCGACGTCGACGCGCTGCGCGATGCCGTCGGCGGACACGTACGCGGCGAAGGCGCCGTCGGACGAGAGCAACACGTCGTGGCCGCTGGCGTGTGGGATGCGCGCGCGAGAAGTCAGCGAGGCGCCCGAGAGATCCACGATCTCGATCCGGTGCTGGCCCATGAGGTCCGTCGAGCTCTGATCGTAGACGCGCATCGCGAGGTGATCGCCGACCAAGCTCCCGGACTCGATCGCACAGGGCGGCAGATCGATCGCGCGCTCGCTGCCGTCGCCTACGTTCACGACGCGCACGTGCGGGCCCTCGGCGACGACCAGCGTGCGCGCGTCCACCGCGACGAGACCGCCGTACTCGGCAGCGCCCAGCTCGACTCGGCGAACGCGCGCGCCGTCCGGCACCTCTCGGATCTCGACCGAGCGATGGCCGTGGGCGAAGGTCTCGATCGCGACCCGCGTCGTCCCCGGAACGAAGCGTGCACGCGCGCCGAAGGCCGAGAGAGCGCTCACGATCGTCTCGCTGCGGGTGTCCACGATCCGGATCGCGTAGCCGTCGTACTGCTCGCTCCCGTGGGGCTCGAGATCCGTCGAGCCGATCGCGACCCATCGGCCGTCTTCGCTCACGTCGAGCACGACGCCCGTGTTTCCCGGGATCGGAACCGCACCCACGAACGTGCCGCCGCCCGTGCCGAGCGACCAACGTTCGGCGGTGCCGTCGATGCCGAAGAGCCAGGCTTCGTCGCCCACGAGCAGGCCCGCTTCGGTGTGGAGCGTGGGCGCGGTGAGGAGCGAGCGAGCCCCCGGCGCATGCACACGCGTGACGGCCGCGACCGAGAGAATGCGCCCGCTCGCGTCGACGTCGGTGCTGCGCGTCTCGGCGCACGAGACCGGCTCCCCTTCGACGGCCGCGCCGAGGCGCCGCGTCGCGATCGCTCGCTCGCTGGCGGTGCACTCGGTGGCGTGCGTGGCCGAAGCGCTCATCGTCGGCGCGCGGAGCGTGACCGTGAACCCGTCGGCATAGATCGCGCGGATCGTGTCGCCCTCGAGCGGCTCGAACGCGACGGCCGTGAGTCGGTAGCCGTAGCCGCGTTCCGCAGGGCGCAGCCATCGATGGGCGTCGTCGGCCGAGATCGCGCGCACGCTTCCGTCGCTGACCGAGGCGACGAGCGTGCCGGCCCGGGTGAATGCCAGCGCGCTCGCGTGCGCCTCCGTGCTGTCGAAGGTCCGGACGCACTCGCCGTCGATGCCCATCGCGTGGATCACCGTCGGCGCCATCCCCGTGATGAGCGCCGTGGAGCGCAGCGTCCCACCCGAGGCATCGAGAACGTCCACGGTCCCGCCGTGTGAGATCGCGAGCTCGCCCGCGGGTCCGAACGCGAGCGCGAACGTCTCGCCCGTGTGCTCGAAGAGCCGCGCGGCCGTCGTGACCTCGAACACGAGCGTGGATACGTAGGTGCCGACGGCGATGCGTCGCGCATCGCTGGACACCGCGAGCGCGTTCGGTGGGGAAGCGAGCGCATGGGCCCAGATCACGCCGAGGTCGCTCGTGCGCCGTAGCTCGACCACGTGGAGGCTGTCCATCCCGTCGTAGCCGCTCGGCCGCAGTGGATCGAGCGTGCGCGTGATCACGATGCTGTCCGCACCGACGTGAGCGGCGTGCTGGATCGCGCCCGTTCCATACGGCAGGCACGTCAGCGCAGGCGGCGCGGCGACCATCGAGGGATCGAACGCTCGCGCCGTGCTCGACGCGGGCGGCTGCGCGTAGGCGTGCGGCTCCCCAGCACACGCGGCGAGCGCGAGCGCGATGCCGATCCATCCCCGCGGCGCCCTTCGCACCATGAGCAGCCTACGACGCGCAGGCATACCTCTTCCTTGGGCGCTTGCGCGGTGCCGTCCGGCGTTCGTGTAAGCTGGGAACGGACGATGAACGCAGCGCTCGTCTTCGGCGTCGCAATCGGGCTGATCGCGGCTCTCGCCGGCTGCGGTGCCGGGCCGGTCCAGCCGAGGATGATGGACGGCGGGACCGACTGGTTCTCGCCCGAGACGCACGCGTACGTCATCGGCATGATCGACACCGAGACGGACGACATCCATCACGCGTACGGCTTCGACCTCGACATGGCGAACGGCAACCCGACGAGCGCGTGGTCGGGCGGCTGCCAGGACGTGCCGGACTTCATCTCGCCGGTCACGGGCGCGACCGGCGTCGACAACCAGTTCGCGGGCCTCGCCCCGACCCTCGACGGCTTGATCGATGGCGACGTCCCCGGCGACGGCCTCGACGGCGCCATCCGCGATCAGATCGAGGCGGGCAGGCTCTTGCTGATGCTGGAGGTGAGCGACATCAACAGCTACGTGAACGACCCGATGATCGGCGTGCACGCGGTGCTCGGCACCGTGAGCCCAGCGGGCGTGGCCTGCGCGGCGCACACGGACATGGCGTCCTGCGCGAGCGACATCGCGAACATGTGCTCGTTCACGCCGACGTCGTTGGGCACGGGCGGCGCGTGCTCGACGGCGAGCACGCCAGTAGCCAGCTCGAGTTGCGCGGCCCGCGCGGACCAGGCGAGCTGTTCGCTCGACCAGGCGAACGCGTGCAACTGGAGCGCGACGGCCTCGGCTTGCTCGGGGATAGCGGCGGGTCAGACGTTCCTGATCCTCAGTGACCTAGGCACCGTCGACGGCTCGATCACGAACGCGCGTCTCGGCCACCGTCGCGTCGCTACCGCTGCCGTTCGTCGTTCAAAGGCGCGCCATTACCCTCACGCTCCACGGCGTTCGGCTCGGCGGGCAGATCACGGCGACCGGCATCTCGAACGGTGAGATCGGCGGCCAGCTCCTGATCGCCGAGCTCTGCGCGCCGGGCTACCCCCTCAGCCTCACTCTGGACTGCAGCTCCTTCGTGGGCCCCGACCTCATGCCCTCTGCCGACGGCCGCACGTGTGCCGCGGCCTCCGTCGGAATGGGCTTCGCGGCGATCACAGCGACGCTGACACGCTGACCGAGGCCGTCACGTCATGCGGCGCTGCGTCACGAGTGCGTCGAGGTCTCTCAGCGCGAGCGAGGAGACACGCTCGTCGAGGTCGAAGCTGCGCTCTCCGGGGTGATCGCACGCTCGACCGAAAGGGCGAGATCTTCACGAACGACGGCGGACATCGGCTCCTTGAAAATACGCTGTCTGACCACCGATTTTCAAAGATCGTCGATCCCGCACGTGGGGTCTTACTGACCGCTGCCGCCGCCGCAGTCGCCGCGGGTCGCACACGCGAGCGTGGCCTGGCGCCCGGCGAGCGCGGAAAGATCAGATCGCGGGTGGCGGTCAGGACGCGCGGCGGCGTCGCGGTCGTGACGCTGCGGGCGTCGTTGGTCTAGCGAGAGCGAGAGCGAGAGCGAGAGCGAGAGCGAGAGCGAGAGCGAGAGCGAGAGCGAGAGCGAGAGCGTCAGTTCACCTGACGGGTGCGGCCTTCCCAGTACGGCGCGCGCAGCAGGAACTTCTGTAGCTTCCCCGTCGCCGTGCGCGCGAGCTCGGCGCGGAGCTCGATCGAGGTCGGACACTTGTAGTGCGCGAGCTGGCTGCGGCAGTGCGCGATCAGATCCGCCTCGGTCGCGCTCGCTCCTGCGCGCACGACCACGAGCGCCTTCACGGTCTCGCCCCACTTCTCGTGCGGCACGCCGATCACGGCCACCTCGGCGACCTCGGGGTGCGACGCGAGGCAGTCCTCCACCTCGATCGAGGAGACGTTCTCGCCGCCCGTGATGATCACGTCCTTCTTCCGATCGGAGATCGACACGTAGCCCTCGGCGTCGACCACACCGCCATCGCCGGTGTGGAACCATCCGTCTCGGATCGCGGTCGACGTCGCGCTCTCGTCGTTCCAGTAGCCGTCCATCACGACGTTGCTGCGCGCGAGGATCTCGCCTTGCTCGTCGGCCTTCACCTCGACGCCGAGCACGGGGGCGCCCGCACGACCGAGGCGCATGGCGCGCTCGCGTGAGTCGAGCATGTCGAGCTCCGCGCGTCCGCGGTTGATCGTCAAGAGGGGCGAGGTCTCGGTGAGGCCGTAGATCTGGATGAACTCCCAGCCCAGCTCCGTCGCGACGCGCTCGATCGTCCGTGTCGGCGGCGGGGCGCCCGCGACCACGATGCGCGTCTTGCCGCGTCCGGGAATCGCGCCCTGCCACGTCGAGGCAGCATCGAGCACGGCCGCGACCACGGCCGGCGCCCCGCAGATCAGGGTCACGCCGTGCTCGTCCACGCGCCGCAAGATCTCGGCGCCGTCCACCTTGCGCAGCACGATCTGCCGCGCGCCCATCGCCGCGAGCGCGAAGGGCATGCCCCAGCCGTTCGCGTGGAACGTCGGGAGCACGTGCAGGTACACGTCGCGGTCCGTCACGCCGACGTGCCAGCCGAACGTGGTCGCGTTGATCCACAGGTTGCGATGCGTGAGCCGAACGCCCTTCGGTCGCGCCGTCGTACCGCTCGTGTAGTTCAGCGTCGCGGCCTGGTTCTCCTCGATCGTCACCTCGCGCGGCGTTCCGCCGTGGAAGAACAAGGCGCGGTCGGAGGCTTCATCGAGCGTGAAGCGATGCTGCGTGCGAACGCCGGCGAGCGATGCGTCGAGCTCCGGATCGACGAGCAGCACGCGCGCGCCCGAGTGCCCGGCGATGTACTCGATCTCGTGCGGATGGAGCCGAAAGTTGATCGGGACCAGGATCCGCCCCGCGCCACACACGCCGTAGAGCGAAGCGACGAAGCGCGCCGCGTTCTGCGACACGATGGCCACACGCTCGCCCGCGTCGACCCCGAGCGCGTCGAGTCCGGCGCCCATCGAGCGGCCTCGCTGCGCCAGCGTCGCGTAGGTGATCGCGCCCCAGCTCCCGACGCGATCAGGCTCGTCGACGATCCCGATGCGCTCTCCGTAGACGATCTCGGCGCGCCGAACGAAGTCGCGCGTGGTCAGCGGCACGTGCATGGCGCGAGTGTCGCATGGGTCCCTTCGCCGTCGGTCGGGGACGATTCACGTTGCAATTCGCCCAGAAAATGGGACATCGGGCGCTCAGAAAGAAGCGTCCGCGTGAAGTTCAGCGACCTCGGTCTCGATCCCCAGATTCTCTCCGCCGTTCAGAAGGCCGGCTACGAAGAGCCCACGCCCATCCAGGAGCAGGCGATCCCGCCCGTGCTCCTGGGCCGCGACGTGCTCGGATGTGCGCAGACGGGGACCGGCAAGACCGCCGCGTTTGCGCTGCCGATGCTCCAGCGTCTCGACGGGCTCGCGGGCAAGGAGCCCAAGACCCGCGCGCTCGTACTGACGCCCACGCGCGAGCTCGCGTCGCAGATCGGCGAGAGCTTCGCGACGTACGGCGCGGACCTCGACCTCTATCACACGGTCATCTTCGGCGGCGTCAGCGAGAAGCCGCAGATCGGTGAGCTCCGCCGCGGCGTGGACATGATCGTGGCGACGCCGGGTCGACTGCTCGATCTGATGCAGCAGGGCCATGTGAAGCTCGACGACATCGCGATCTTCGTGCTCGACGAGGCCGATCGCATGCTCGACATGGGCTTTCTGCCCGACGTGAAGCGCATCATCGCCAAGCTTCCGAAGAAGCGTCAGACACTGTTCTTCTCTGCGACGATGCCGCCCGACATCCGGCAGCTCGCCGATCAGCTCCTCGTCGATCCGGTCAGCGTCGCCGTGACGCCTCCTGCCACGACGGTCGAGCGCATCGACCAGCACGTGTTCTTCGTGGACAAGGGCAACAAGCCGCGGCTCTTGATCGAGATCTTGAAGCGCGATCCGGCCATCCAGCACACGCTGGTGTTCACGCGCACCAAGCACGGCGCGAATCGTCTCGTCGAGCAGCTCGGCAAGTCGGGCCTCCCCGCGGCGGCCATTCACGGCAACAAGTCGCAGGGGGCGCGCGAGCGGGCGCTCGGTGCGTTCAAGAAGGGCGAGCTTCGTCTGCTCGTCGCGACCGACATCGCGGCCCGCGGCATCGACGTGGACGGTATCTCGCACGTGATCAACTACGACCTTCCGAACGTGCCCGAGACGTACGTGCACCGCATCGGTCGCACGGCGCGCGCGGGCGCCGACGGCATCGCGCTCTCGTTCTGCGACAGCGAGGAGCGCGAGTTCCTCGTCGACATCGAGCGCCTGATCGGCAAGCACGTTCCGCGCGTCGAGTCGCACGCCTTCCCGGCGAACTCCTCTCCGCCTCCGATGACGGATCTCTCGCCGCGTCGCGGTGGTGGTGGTACGCGCACGACGCCGCCGCCCGGCCAGCGATCTCAGCACCAAGGTCCCTCGCAGAACGGCCGCCGTCATGGCGGCGGTGGTCGCGGCGGCGGTGGTGGATACCGCGGCTCGCAACAGCCGCGTCCTCGCTGATTCGAGCGTACGATCGCCCGATGCGAGTCGGACGGCCCCTCACTCTGCTCGCGTGCGTGCTGCTCGGCTGCGATTCGGCGCCGTCTGCCTCGCGTGACGCGGCCAGGTCCGACGCTGCGGCGATGGACGCCGCGCGCGCCGATGCGCCCGGACCGGATACATCGAGCTCGACCGACGTGGGATCGATCGATCTCGACGCGGCCGATCCGGTGGGCACGTGGCGCAGCGCGTTCTTCCCGCGCGGCTGGGTGCCGGTTCACGCCGGTGGCATGCCCGACGGCGCCGGACGCTTCCTCCCGGACTTCTCGTACGCGGGCTGGCACTTCGGCGAAGCGCGCCCTCCGA
>JAYVCF010000152.1:0-29485 GCA_043750095.1 Deltaproteobacteria bacterium | reverse complement strand
CGCGCTCGAGCGCGATCTCGAGCAGGCGATCATCGATCGCCTCGAAGAGTTCCTGCTCGAGATGGGCAAGGGCTTCTGCTTCGTCGCGCGGCAGAAGCGGGTCACGCTCGAGGGCAATCACCTCTACGTCGATCTCGTCTTCTACAACCGCCTGCTGCGCTGCTTCGTCCTCGTCGATCTGAAGCTCGGCAAGCTCACGCATCAGGACCTCGGGCAGATGCAGATGTACGTGAACTTCTTCGATCGCTTCCAGCGCGCCGAGCACGAGGCCCAGACGATCGGCATCGTGCTCTGCTCCGACAAGAACGACGCGATGGTGAAGATCACGCTGCCCGAGGACAACGAGCAGATCCTCGCGGCGCGCTACCAGATGTACCGGCCGTCCGAGGCCGAGCTACGGTCCGAGCTCGCGCGCGAGCGCGAAGAGGCCGAGCGCGTGCTGCGGCTTACCGCCGAGCCCGCACCGAGCGATGGTAAGGACTGAGGCTCAGCAAAGGGACGATCGCACCAGCGCCACTTCGATTTGGACAACCGCGCTGTCCAGATCGAAAGGTCGGCGGTACGCCCTCCCGACTCACATGCCGAGCTCGCGTCGCAGTTCGCCCACATCGAATCGCTCCTGCTCCGGCACGCCGGCTTCGAGCATTTCCATCTCGGTGAGCAAGCGATCGAGCTCGGCCCGGCCGCGGACATTTCGGGAGACCTCGCGCGGTGTCTTGCCGCGCAGGATCGGCAAGGGACGATCGACCCAGTCGCTGTAGTGCGCCGCCTTCACCGAGCGAACCATCCGTGCCTGTTCGGCAGAGACCTCGCGCCTCGGCGGAAGCGCGCCAGCGGCATTGCGCGCTCCCGCGCGCGCGCCGAGATCCTCGTGATCGCGTATTCGATGACGAACGGCGTGCACCAGGCCGTGCTCCGCGAGCCTTTGCTCGATCGACGCTCGCAGGTCGTCGGCCCGGCGGATCGAGTTGGACTCGATCACGAGCGTGCGCTCTTTGATCACGACGCGGCCGAGGATCGTGTTGCTCCACTCGGCGTGCATCGGATTGCCGGCGCGCGCGATCGTGATCGCGATCGCATCGCCGCTCTCGTCGACGGTAGCCGTCTCGATCGCGGCGAGACATTCCTGCACGCGTTCTCGCGCGTCGGGATAGATCGAGAAGTGATCCTTGGTCCAGAGGAGTGGATCACCGTCGGTGTTCTGTAGCTGCGGCGGCGGCGCTTCGGCCATCTCCTCCAGCGCGTCGAGCCAGATCTCGATCAACACCTCGGCGAACCCCGGCTTTCGCAGACGCTCGACGGAGACCGCCTTCTTTCGCATGCGCAGCGAGCGGCGTGCCTCGCTCACCGTGCGCGCGCCCCACTGCGCGCTCAAGGCGCGTGGGTGGGCCCCGCCGAGAACCGACACGCCCTCCACGTCGACGACGCGGGCCAGCATGAACACACCCTCGTGCACGTGGTTGCTCGCCCCGATCTCGTGCACGGTCCGCTCGATCCCGGTCAGTCGATCGATCAGCGTGAGTCCGTGGCCGCGATCGACCGACGTGACCTGCCAGAGCGAGAGCGAGGAGCGCGTGTTGGCCTCGAGCCACCCGCGATCGCGCGCGCTCAGACGCCCGCCTCGCTCACTGAGGTACGCGTCGACGACCCTTCGAGCGCCCTCGAACGGTAGCTCGTAGAGCATCCACGGAACGAAGAGCGGAAGATCGTCTTCTGTGGGCTCGCAGGGAAACACCTCCGCAGGCTGAAACGATGGATCGCCACGCTTCCGAACGAACGTGAGCATCTCCTTCGCCAGCCGTTCGTCGATGGCATGCCAGGGAGACACGGCGGCAGGTGCGGCGGCCTTCGCGCAGCAATGCTTGTACTTCTTGCCGCTGCCGCACGGGCAGGGATCGTTTCGTCCGACCTGCGCCACGCGATGGAGCTACCCGAGACCGCGCCCGTCCACAACGGGTCTCATGCGCCCTTCGAGAGGCGGTAGGCGTCGATCCACTCGGCGCCGCGCGGCCTCCGCTTCGGCAGCGGCAGATCGAGCACGGGCACCCGCTGTCGATGCTTGCCGCGGCGGCAGACCGCGGCGATCTCGTTCGCCGACGTCAGCTCGATCTGCTCGACGACGACGGTGACGCCCAGGAGCTCGGTCTCGAACGGGAGCATGAGATGGTCTTCGAGCATCACCCAGAAGCCGAGCGCCCGCTCGTGGTCACCATATGCATCGACCGTGGCTTCCTCGATCAGCTCGTCGAGACGTTTCTTCGATCGTGAGGGCATCCGCAGCGACATCCCCTCTGTCACCAGGATCGTACTCGAATCGCTCCCACCGTCGCGAACGCTTGTCGGCGGCGAGAGGGAGCGAGAACATGCGCGCGTGGGACGCCGACGCAAACGCCTTGACGCGGATGAGCCTTCGCTCGACGGCCTCGAGCTCGAGGACACGGGTGGCGAGCTCATCCACGCGATCGACCGGAGGCTCACGCAGCTCCTCGAGCGCGACGTCCGCTACGCCGGATGGGCCCGTGCGAAGAACGCTCTGCGGGCGCTGCTCGACTCGAGCGGCGTCGGCGTCCGAGAGATCGGTCGGGTCACAAAGATCGGCGAGGGTGTCTCGCGCGAGGTCTACGCGGCGAACGTCGAGCACGAAGACGGCACGGAGCGCGCGTACGCCATCCTTCTCCCACGAAGCGATGCCGATGCGGAGCTCTCCGAGCGGACGCTGCGCGAGCTGCGCCTTGTCGGCAAGCTCCAGCAGCGCACCTTCCGGTTCCGGATTCCCGCGATGCTGGGAGCGATGCGCGAGGGCGGTCACACGGCGCTCGTCCGCCATTACGCGTCGGGCATCCCGCTTGACCTGCGCGCCGGCCGCCAGCCCTCGATCCGCCCCTGGGAGATCGTCGGCGAGATCGCGGCAGCGGTTCACGCCGTTGCTGGCACCGAGGTCGAAGACGTCACGGTCGGCTCCGCAACGCGCCGGGCGCACGCGCTCGAGCAGCTCACCGTGCTCGACGAGCTCGAGCCCGCCGAGATGCAGGCCGCGCTCGCGTGGGCGCGCGAAAATCTCCCGCCCGACGAGCCATCGACGCTCGTCCACGGCGACCTGCTCGGCCAGAACATCCTGCTCGCGTTCGATGGACCGCATCACGTCATCGACTGGGAGTACGCAATGCGTGGCGATCCCGCATACGACCTCGCCATCGTCACGCGAGGCGCGAAACAGCCATTCCAGATCGCGGATGGCATGACGAAGCTGCTCGACGCCTACGAGGCGCACGGTGGTCGCGGCGTGACGCGTGAGCACGTGCAGCTGCACGAGCTCTGTCTGATCGCGCATTGGTACCGCGAAGCGCTAGCCGGGCGTGGCTCGCAGCCGCCCGCGTTCGAGCTCGATCGGATGCGTGCCGTCGTGCGTCGACTTCGTTGACTCTCCGTCCAGCGCGACGGAGAACGAGCTCTCGCACACGGTCGTGAGAGAAAACGCGTCACTGCGATAGCGGCGCGTTCTATCGTGTGGGGATCGACCCATGACAGCCGCGCCCATACCCAACGACGCGCCCGCCAAGACGACGAAGACGCCCTCCCGCGCGAGGCGCTGGCTCGGGCGGCGCTTCGCGATCGTTCTCGGCATCGTGCTCGCGCTTGCGATCACCGAGATGGTCTTCCGCCATCGCGACGACGGAGCGTTCGCGCACCTCAACTGCTATGACGCCGACGACGAGCTCGGCGTCGCGCTGGAGCCCAACTGCACGACGCGCGTTCGCGTGGCGACGAACGCTCCGGCCGACGTGCACATCGGCGCCGACGGTTTCCGCGGACCCGCGCTCGGCGAGCCCACGGGCGACGAGATCCTCGTGCTCGGCGACTCGCAGACGTTCGGTCTCGGCGTAGGCGACGACGAGACGTTCGCGGCGGTGCTCGGCGCGCTGCTCCGTCGTCCGGTGATCAACGCGGGCGTTCCGACGTACGGCCCGCTCGAGTACACCGAGGTCGCGCGCCGCGTCTTCTCGCACCGCCATCCGCACACGGTCGTCTACGTCGTCAACATGGCGAACGACTTCTTCGAGCACAGCCGACCCGACCGCGAGCGTCACGGGGTCTGGGATCATTGGGCGGTGCGGCGCGAGACGATGCCCGCGCACGTCGACGAGTTTCCCGGGCGCGAGTGGCTCTTCCAGAGCTCGCACGCATTCCTCGCGCTACGCCGCGCGCTGCACCAGAGCACCGGTGCGGTCGACGCGACGCGCGACATCGGCTTTCCGTCGGAAGGCTCGCTCCACGATCTCGTGCAAGCGGGCGACGACACCGAGGTCGCGCATCACGAAGCCGACGAGGCGCATCGCACGGCGCTCGCCGAGCACACGACGCACCTCACGCAGCTCGCGCAGGCCGCCGCCCATGCCGACTACGCGCTGGACGAGGCGATCGAGAACGGCGGGTGGCGTGACCCGACCCTCAACACCGCGGAGGTCGGGACGGATCTCCGCGGCGCGTACGACATCCTCCAATACGCGCATGGGACCCCCGGCGACATCGTGTCGATCGACGACGGCGAAGACTCGCGCGACACCGTGGTCACGGCCGGGCTGCTCGCACAAGCGCGGGCGCTGCGGCGCGGCTGGATCGCTCGCGACGTGACCCGCCATGCCGACGGTGAGATCGCGGCCGCCGTGAGTGCCGAGGCGGCGGCGCAAGCGGCCTACGACGCCGAGGCGGCGCGCGTGGTCGACGAGAGCGTCGTGCCGTCGGTGCTCGACGCGCGTCTGCGCGAGATCGTCGATCTCTGCACCGCGCACGGCGCGGAGCTCGTCGTCGTTGCGTTGCCGCTCGACGTGCTGGTGAGCGATGCCGAGTTTGCAAAGTACGGTGCAGAGCCGCGCGACGTCTCCGCGAGCCGAGTGGTCCTGACCGATCTCGCCTCGAGCGCCGAGCGCATGGGCGCGCGCGCGATCGACGTCACCGATGCGCTGCGTGCGGCGGAGCCGGGCGCGTTCCTCGCCGGCGACCTCCATCTTTCGCGCAGCGGCCACGCGGCGGTCGCCGAGGCCGTCCGCGCGCGCTTGGCGGGGCCCGTGCCGGTGCCGCGACCCGGCAGCGGCCTTCCTGCTGGGCGCAGCCCGACGCCGACTCCGGACACGCTGCGGGACGAGCCAGAATCGTCCGTCGCCGGATCGACCGCGGCGGGGTGCGTGACGCATCTCGTCCACGAGTGGCTGCACGTCTCGTGTCGCGACGCAGGACGCAACCATCCGACCGGCGTGACCCTGGCCCTGGGCGGGCACGGCGAGGGCATGACGGTCACGACGGACGAGGCGGCGACGTTGCTCGTACCGATCTTCGCGGGCGACGATCTCGCCGCCGACTTCGACTGGCGGGATCGCACGCAGCGATTGACGGTGCACTGGCCTCACGACGCGAGCGCGCCGACCGTCGCGTTCGGCGACGCGCAGCCCGCGGCCCGCGCGACCGCATCGGTCACCGAGAGCGACGCGCGCCTCTGTGCGTGCCACGAGGAGGTCGTGCAGGGCCACCAGTGCAGCGCCGCCACCGACGAGTACGGCGAGCCCGTCTGCCATCCGAGCTGCGTCGATCTCTATGGACAGGCGTTCCCCGAGTGCATGACCCAATTCCACGACGACTGCGCGTCACTGCTGCGCTGCGCGCGCGGCGATCCGACCGCGCGGCCCACGTGCGCGGAGGGCACTGCGCCTGCGCTCGCCATCGGTCGCTGTCTCCCGCTCTGCGCGCCCGCCGCGCCAGGACGCGATGCGGTCGCGTGCGCGAGCGGGACGTGCACCGAGTGGCAGGGCGGACACGTCTGCGTGCCGTGAGCCTGCTCGCACGCACCGTGGGTCGCTTCACGTGGCTCGCGCCCGGGCGGATCGCGACCCGCTTGCACCGCTTCGCGCTCGCCGAGCAGGGGAGCATGATCGATCTGACGATCGCCGCGCGGCTCACACAGAGCCCGACGCGCGCGGCCGCGTATCTCGCGCACGCCGGCGACGAAGCCCGTCACGCGCGAATGTTCGAGACGCAAGCGAACGAGTGGGCATCGCGCGCCGGCATCGCGCTTGCTCTTCCGCGCGCCGACGTCGAGCACCTCTTCGAGACGCTCGGCGAAGTGGGCTTCCTCGCGCTCGTGCACCGTGGCGAGCGGAGCGGCCTCCGCGAGTTCGAAGTGTACCGAGATCAGTTCGCCCGGCGCGGCGAGCCGCGCACCGCCCTCGTCTTCGATGCGATCCTCCCCGACGAGCGCCGGCACGAAGCGACGTCGTGGGCGATGCTCGTCGAGGTCTCGGGCAGCGAGGCGCAAGCGCGACGCGCGCTTCGGAGCGCGGCGATGCGCGCGGCGTGGCGGAGCTGGCTGCGCGCCGGGCGCACGATCGGCCGAGCCGTCTACGTCGTGCTCACCGCAATGCTGTATCTCCTCTGTGCTCCGCTCGCGCTCGCCGTTCGCATCGCGCGTCCGACACCGCGCGGATCACTGCGAGCGCCGTGAGCGCCGTCCTCGGCGTCTCGTGTGGCTACCACGACGCCGCAGCGGCGCTGATCGTCGACGGACGCATCGTCGCCGCGATCCAGGAGGAGCGCCTCAGCCGCGTGAAGAACGATCCGTCGCTGCCATCGCGCGCGATCGCGGCGTGTCTCGGGATGGGCGGCGTCGATGCCGCGAGCCTCGATCGCGTGGTCTTCCACGAGAGCCCGTACGCCACGATCGAGCGCGTGCTCGTCGCCTCGATGCGTACCTTCCCGCGCGGCCTCGCGCAGTGGGGACGCGCGCTCGCGAGCCAGCTCGGCGACAAGCTCTGGGTGCTCGACGCGCTCGCACGCACGTGCCGGGTTCCGCGATCGCGCGTCCTCTACCGCGCGCACCACGAGAGCCACGCGGCGAGCGCGTTCTTCGCGAGCCCCTTCGATCACGCGGCCGTGCTCACCGTCGACGGCGTCGGCGAGCTCACCACGACCGCGATCCACGAAGGACGCGGCGCGAGCGTGCGCACCCTCGAGTCGATCGAACACCCGCACTCGCTCGGTCTGCTCTGGGCGGCGCTCACGGCGTACCTCGGCTTCGAGGTCAACGAGGGCGAGCAGAAGGTCATGGGCCTCGCCGCGTTCGGCACGCCACGCATGCAGCAAGAGTTGTCGCGCGTCGTGCGCCTCGATCCGGGCGGTGGCCTCGAGCTCGAGCTCGAGCACTTCGCTCATCACGCGGATGCGGACCTCGCGTTCGGGGCTCCACTCGAGGCGCTGCTCGGACCGCGACGGCCGATCGGCGCGCCGTGGGATCTCGACTGCGAGCGCGACCGTCGCTACGCGGACGTGGCGGCGACGCTGCAGGCGATCACCGAGGACGCGCTGCTCGCGCTCGCACGTCGCGCCCAGCACCTCACCGGTGCGCGGTGCCTCGCGCTCGCAGGCGGCGTCGCGCTCAACGCGGTCGCCACCTCACGGCTCGCGCGCGACTCGGGCTTCGACGAGATCTTCGTACAGCCGGCGGCCGGCGATGCGGGCGGTGCGCTGGGCGCAGCGATGCTCGCGGCGATCGACCTGGGCGACGCGAGGCCGGCCGCGATGCTCAGCGCAGCGCTCGGGATGCCGATCGACGCCGCGCGGGGGCTCGACGTCGCGCGCGCGCTGGGCTTCCGAGCGCGGCGCTGCGAGGATCCCGCGATGGCCATGGCCGAGCGGATCGCGCGCGGCGAGATCGTCGCGCTCGCGAGCGGACGCTTCGAGTGGGGGCCACGCGCGCTGGGCCAGCGCTCGCTCCTCGCCGATGCCGCCGATGCACGAAGCCGCGAGCGCCTCAATCGGGTCGTGAAGCGGCGAGAGCCCTTCCGTCCATTCGCGCCCTCGGCGCTGGCCTCGTTCGCTGCCGATGCGTTCGATCCCGCGCCTCGCACGCTGACGCGCTTCATGACGACCGTGACGCGCGTGCGCGACACGAGCCTGGCCGCCGTCACGCACGTCGACGGCACCGCGCGTCTGCACGTCGTCGACGAAGACGACGGCATGCTGCATCGCGTGCTGGACGCACGAGCGCGCTCCGGGCTCGCGCCGGTCGTGCTCGACACCTCGCTCAACGGTCGCGGCGAGCCGATCTGCGCGAGCGCCGAGGACGTGCTCGCGTTCTTCCTTTCCCATTCCGTGGACGCGGCGTACATCGAGGACGTGGAGATCACGCGATGAGCCTGCGAACGATCGGCGAGCTGATCGCGCACTTCGCGCGGCGCCAGCGCTTCTTCCTCGTGCCGTTCCTGATCGTCCTCGTGCTCGCCGGTATGCTCCTGCTCGTCACGAGCGGGCTCGCGGTCGTGGCTCCATTCACGTACACGCTGTTCTGATCGAGCCGTTCTGGCCTCGTTCTGACGATCGGCTCTCGCGCCGGTGCACAGGCGGGCCGAGCACCTGAGGGGGCATCACCACTGCGTGACAGCCTCGTCCGCTCGTCATGCGGGCCGCGCTGCATCCTCCTCGCTGGTTGGCTCGGTGGCTCTCACGGTGATCATGCTCGCCGTCATGAACGGCGTAATCCGGCGCGTGTTCATGCATGCAGACGTCAGCCGGCTGCACCGGGTTCTTCTGGCCAATTCCTGAGCTCACCCGCTCGCGGCGACATGACTGCGCTTTGCGGTCCTGGCCCTGCCTGCGCAATCTACGCTCCGTCCATGCCCCGCCCTGTCATCGGATACTCGACCCCAAGACTCAGCCACGACGCCGCACTCACCGTCCTCGACATCGAGCTCGGTCTGCTCGAGCGGCGTCGCTCCGTACGGAGATTCTCGACCGAGCCCGTACCGCGCGGGCTGATCGAGCGATTGATCCGGATCGCGGGTACCGCTCCGAGCGGAGCGCATCGACAGCCCTGGCACTTCGTTGCCATCTCGGATCCGACACGCAAGCAGGCCATGCGTCGAGCCGCAGAGGAGGCCGAGCGCGACTTCTACGAGCGCCGCGCGCCCGCGGAGTGGCTCGCTGCGCTCGAGCCCCCCGGAACCGACTTCGAGAAGACGCACCTGACCGACGCGCCGTGGGTGATCGTCGTCTTCCAGAAGAACGAAGACGTGCTGCCGGACGGTCGTGCCGTGAAGACCTACTACGCATCGGAGTCGGTCGGCATCGCCGTCGGTCTGCTGATCGCGTCGATCCACCGAGCGGGCCTCGCGACGCTGCCGCACACACCGGCGCCGATGGCCTTCTTGCGCGAGCTGTGTCGGCGACCTGCGACCGAGCGCCCCTACGCGATCTTGCCCGTCGGGTACCCGAGCGCCGACTGCACCGTTCCGGATCTGCAGCGCAAGCAGCTGGAAGAGATCGCAGAGTTCTTCGAGGCGTCAGAAGCGCGCCCGTGAGGCCACAGCCCGCTTCCCTCGTAGGGAATCGCACCGCGCCCTCGACGGGTGCAGATCTCGTGCATGGAACTTCATGGCGAGATCTCGGTGCAGGCCCCGGCCTCGACCGCATGGCGGGTCGTCGGGGAGCGCTTCGGCCACATCGGTGAGTGGGCGGCACCGATCGGCTGCTCGACGATGGAAGAGGCTCCGCAGGTCGGCGCCATTCGCAGCTGTCACATCGAGCGCTTCGGACCGGTGCCGGCTGGCGTGATCCGCGAGCGCCTGATCACGTACGACCCGGAGCAGATGCGCCTCGAGTACGTCGCGGACTCCGGCCTGCCGAGCTTCTTCGCGAAGGCGGTCAACCGATGGTTGGTCACGGTAGACGGACCTGCCGCGTGCATCGTGCGGACTCACGCGACCCTCGAGCTTCGCGGCCCGATCGTGCTGTTCGGGCCGCTGCTCGCCTGGCGCTTCCGGGCCGATGGCGCACGCGTTCTCGACGAGCTCCGGCACCACATCGAGACGGGGACGGCGCACCCACGCAAGCAGGAGGCGATGACGCGTGCGGCGCGCGGCACGTGACGCGTGACGCGTGCTCTCGGCTACAGTCCCGCCGTGTTCGATCGCGCGCAGCGAAGGAGCCCGTTCGGCGAGCAACTCCGCCAGTGGCGACGGCGTGCAGGACTCTCGCAGCTCCAGCTCGCCGCACAGGCATCGACGACGAGCCGCCACGTCTCCTTCATCGAGACCGGCCGCTCACGCCCCGGGCACGAGCTGGTGCTTCGTCTCGCTCGCGCGCTCGACGTCCCGCTTCGCGAGCGCAACGCACTGCTCGCAGCGGCCGGCCTCGCGCCCACGTACACCTCGCACGCGCTGGCCGATGCCGAGATGCGTCCGATCTCGCTCGTCATCGAGCGCGTGCTGAAGGGTCACGACCCATATCCGGCGTGGGTCTTCGCGCGGGGCTTGCGCCCGCTCGCGAGCAACGCGGCTGCCGAGCGCATCTTTCCGGGCCTCACCACGATGTCGCCCGAGGCCATCGTCGATCTCTGGTTCGGCGACGGCCCGTTCCGCGCGATGGTCGAGAACTGGCGCGACGTCGTGACCGCTGGCGTGGACGCGCTCCGTCGCGAGAGCATGCAAGCGCTCGACGCGAGCGTGTCGGCGCTGCTCGATCGCGCGGAGCGGCATCTGGCGGCGCTCAGCGAAGGGCCGACCGCGCGCAGCACCTTCCCGGTGGTCTGCCCGCGCTTCCGCGTCGGCGATCGCACCATCCGTACGGTGTCCGCGGTGCTGCGCTTCGACACGGCCATCGACGTGACGACATCGGAGCTGCGCATCGAGCTGATGTTCCCGGCGGACGACGAGAGCGAAGCGTTCTTCCGCGCCGCTGCGAGCGGCTGACCGCCACTGTCACCTGCGGCGTGAAAGCGTTCCCGCGGCGCGCGCTCACGTCGGCGCAGTGCCGACCGGCTGGAGGTCACCGCATCGATCGCCAGACGATGATGCCGCTCGCGGGCTACGAGGGCACGCTGCACGTCACCGATCTCGGCGCGCGCGGCACGGAGGTCCTCTGGTTCGGGACGTTCGAGCTACTCGACGCGAAGGCCGAGACAGCAGTCGTCGAAGGTCTCACCGGGATGTTCACGGCTGCGATCGACGGCATCGGCTCGCTGGCGCCGAAGTGAGCCGCGAGATGGACCTCATGAAGCTGGTGACGCTCGGGTTCGACAAGAATGTCGGATCCTTCGACCGAGTCTTTCGGCTGCTCAGCGGCGGCGCACTCGGTGCCGCCGGTTGGTACCTCGGGCTTCCGCTCTGGGCGAGCGCTCCGATGACCGTCCTCGGCGTGATGTGACGGCGACCGGTGTGCTGTCGAAGTGCTCGATCTACTACGCGCTCGGGTACTCGACGTGCCCGCACGCGCCGCGCGGATAGCGCCGACGTCACCGCGCGGGGTCAGCGCGGTTCGCTCCGTCACGCTGTCCCCGACCGACCACGCCAGGGTAGCGTCGAGCCGTGTCCCGCGACGCTGTCATCACGTTCGCGCTCGTGTCGGTTGGGGTCGCGCTGGGAGGCGCGCCCGGCTGCTCGTGCGAGAGCGAGCCGCGCTTCCGTCCGAGCGTGCCGTCCGTCGAGCGCACGACCTCGGCCCGATCGCCGACGGGAGATCCGCGCCTGCCCGGTGTCGAGTTCGTCGATGTCGCGCTCCTCGCGCGGCTCGACGCAGCGACCGCGCTGGAGCCGGCGTCGCCACGCACCGATCCCGCGGCGCCGCGCTTCACGAACCGACTCGTGCTCGAAGCGAGCCCCTACCTTCGGCAGCACGCCCACAACCCCGTGAACTGGTTTCCGTGGGGCGACGAGGCCTTCGAGCGCGCCCGCTCCTCCGGTCGGCCGGTCCTGCTCTCGATCGGGTACTCGACCTGCCACTGGTGCCACGTGATGGCGGCCGAGTCCTTCGAGGACGAGGAGGTCGCGCGCTTCATCAACGAGCGCTTCATCCCCATCAAGGTCGATCGCGAGGAGCGCCCGGACGTCGACGAGATCTACATGCGCTCGGTGCAAGCGATGACCGGCAACGGTGGCTGGCCGATGACCTTGGTGCTCACGCCCGATCGGCAGCCGATCTTCGCGGCGACGTATCTTCCACCTCGCGCTGGTGTACGCGGCGCGCGCTCCGGTCTCGTCGAGGTGCTCGGCGATCTCGCGCGGCGCTACTCGGAGGACCGTGACGTCGTGCTCGCCGAGGCCGCGGCCAGCACTCGGCGCTTGATCGCGGAGTCTCGGCCCGTGCCGCCCGCCGGTGTCCCTGGTCCGGAGCTGGTCTCCGGAGCGGTTGCCACGTTCGCGCGCTCGTTCGATTCCGCGCACGGCGGTTTCGGCGGCGCGCCGAAGTTCCCGCAGCCGTCGCGTCTTCTCCTGCTCCTCGAGCACCATCGAGCGGCCGGCGACCCGCAGACCCTCGCAATAGTGACGCGGACGCTCGACGCGATGATCGACGGTGGCATCCACGATCCGATCGGCGGCGGCTTTCATCGGTACGCGACCGATGCTGCGTGGCTCGTGCCGCACTTCGAGAAGATGCTCTACGACAACGCGCTGCTCGCCACGGTGCTCGTGGAAGCGTGGCTCGCGACCCGCAACGCGCGCTATGCAGCGTTCGCCCGCGAGACGCTCGACTACGTTCTGCGGGAGATGCGCGACGGCGCTGGCGCCTTCTACTCCGCCACCGATGCCGACAGCCTGCTGAATGGCGAGGAGGTCGAGGGCGCGTACTTCACGTGGACGTCCGACGAGATTCGTCGCGCAGTCGGTCCCGACCTCGAGACGCTCGCGATCGCGCTCTACGGCGGCGGCGGAGTCGTGGAGGGTCGTGGCGTACTGCGCTTCGCGCGCAGCGCCCGCGACGCGGCGCAGCCGGAGCAAGTCGAGCAGACGCGGTCCCTCATGCTCGAGACGCGACGCGAGCGCCCGCCACCGGCGCGCGACGAGAAGATCGTGGTCGCAACCACCGGCCTCGCCATCTCCGCGCTCGCTCGTGCGGGGTTCGCGCTCGACCCGCCCGACTACATCGCCGCTGCCGAGCGGGCGCACGACTTCCTCTGGGACCACGTGCGCGACGCCGACGGATCCCTGCTGCACGAATGGATCCTCGGCGAGGCGAGGCTACCGGGGTTTCTCGACGACTATGCGTCGCTCCTCGTCGCGTCGCTCGACCTGTTCGAGGCGTCGGGCGAGCGTCGCTTCCTCGAGCGCGCGGTCGTGCTCGCAGCGGCGCTCGACGCGCGGTTCCTCGACACCGAGACCGGCGCCTACTTCGTGTCGCAACAGGCGCACGCCGCGCCGCTCGTGCGGTTGGTCGCGTACGACGACGGTGCGATGCCCGCAGGGACATCGCTCGCGGCGCTCGGCCTCATTCGACTCGCCGCGCTGACCGACGATGCGTCCAGCGCGGATCGCGCAGTCGCGCTGCTTCGCGCGCTGATGGGCCCGTTGACCCGCGCCGCCGTGGCGATGCCCCACGCGCTCCTCGCCGTCGCGCTGCACCACGCGCGCGTGCGCGAGATCGCGATCGTCACGAGCCAGGGCGATCCCGGGGACACACTCCTCGCCGTCGTGCGGTCGAGCCGCGCGCCGCGCGCTCTCGTCATCACGTCGACGCCAGAGAGCCTCGCGGACATCGTTCCGTGGCTGCGCGACCGAGTCGCAGCTTCGGGCCACGCGACCGCATACGTGTGCGAGCGTGGACGCTGCGAGCTTCCGACGGCCGACGCGGAGGAGTTGCGGCGCCAGCTCGACTCGCCCGGCCCGCACTGACGGTCGTGCCACGCGCGACCCGCTGCTCAGGCACGGATCGGGCGATGAGCACGTCGCCGTCGTCGTATCGACGGAGAGAGCCACGGAGAACGACGGAGCGACGGAGAGCGACGGACGGCGTCTGAGGGGCGGTTCTTCGATCTGGGCTCTCGCTTCGGTTTCCGATCCCGCGCGATGCGACCCGAGCGTCATGCCCGCAGCGCGAGCGACGGACATGGATCCGTACGGCCGAGGATCTGGCGGAGGGCCTCGTACCCGCGATGAGCGCGAACGCGGACCGCGCCCTCGGTCGAGCCGACCATCGTGGCGACTTCGGCGAACGGACGCCGGTCGAACCAATGCAGCTCGATGACGCGTCGCTGCCCATCTGGCAGGCGCGCCACGGCGCCACGCACACAGTCGGCGATGTCCGCGGGGTCACGCTCGAGCTCCGGCTCCTCGAAGACCGGGTCGCGAACGCCGTCGAGCTCGAGGGCCGCCTCGGGGCGCGCGTACTTCGTGCGGAAGTACTGGCGCACCACGTTGTACGCGATGGTGAAGAACCACGGACGAACGTGGGCGCCGCGGCGAAAGTCGGCGCGTGCTCGGTGAACGCTGAGGAAGGTCTGCTGCACCGCGTCCTTCGCTTCCGCAACACCGAGCCCGTGCTTCATCGCGATCCTCAGTACGATGGGCGCCAGCCGGTCGTAGAGCAGACGAAAGGCCGCATCGTCTCCGTCGAGCCAGCGCTCGAAGAGCGTGTCGTCCGTCAGCGTGTGCTTCGTCATCGAAGGGTCGTTCGCAGCACCCCTTCGATCGTTACGCCCGCTCGTGAGGATTTTTGCTCCCGAGTCACGATGCTCGGTGCCGAGCGCGCGAGACGCTAAGCGCGGTTGGGCGCGGCGCGCCGCAGATCGTTCTGCAGAATCAGCGCCGCCACGACCACCAGCGCGACGGGCGCCGCATGCCCGAGGAGCATGTGATGAACTGAGTCGTAGCCGCAGATCAGCGAGAGCGTCGCGAGCAGCGAAAGGCCGGCAAGCGCACTTGCTCCGACCAAGGCTCCGGGCGCGTCGCGCCGGAGCGTGTACGCCACGATGCCGACCGGGAGCGCCGCCATCAAGCCCATCGCCGAGCAGCGCAGCCCGCTGTTCAGCAGTGCTGACCACGAGGCGGGCTCGGGATCGTGGAGCTCGGGCGTGAGCGCGAGGACGACGGCGAGCGTGACGGTCGTCCCGGCCAAGCCGAAGATCCGCGCGCGGGAGATCGGCGCCAGGTGCATGGGCCAAGCGGCGAGCGTTGCCGCCGCACCCGCCAGCACGAGCACGATGCCGTTCGTCACGGCCTCGCGCGCGATGGAGAGCTCAGCGAAGTCGCTGCGCAGCATCGTCATGGCCGCGGCCACCGGGACCATCACCGCCACGGCGACCGCGAGCGCGATGCGCGTCGGCAGACTGAGCCGGCGGAGCCGACCCGCGATCCCGCTCTCTCGCGCGATCTGCCCGTCGAGGCCCTTCCACGCGTCCGCCAGAAGCGCGGAGTCAGCGTCGCTCCCGCGATCGGCGCAAGGACCCTCGGCGTCTTGCTCCGGCCGCCGCGCTTGCGGATGATCTACCACGCTCCGAGTATGCGACCCACGGTGCCTCGTTACACGTTTCGCCCCTGTGCGCCCTGGCGGGGGAGGCCCGCGCCTGAGCCCAGCGCGTGACGAGCTCGGACCGGGAGAGGCTGAAGCAAGAGTCTGCGGTCTTCGAGCGCTGGCTCGACGGCGACGAGCGCGCGTTCCGCACGTTCTTCGAGCGCACAGCGCCGCTCGTGCTCGGCATCGCACGACGTCATGGGCTGCCCGACCCGGAGGCTCGCGATCTGTTGCAGCAGACGTTCCTCGGCGTCCATCGATCGAGCAGAGACTTTCGTAGGGGTGCGCCGGTGCGGCCGTGGCTCATCACGATCGCCCGCAACGTGCTGCGTGACCACCTTCGTCGCCGGTACGCGCGCCGCGAGGCAAGCCTCGAGCTCGATGGGCGCATCGATCCGCGCGTCGAGGCCGTCGAGTACGGCATGAGCGACGCCGAGACGCTGGTGCGCTGGGTCCGCGTGGCCGTCACTCGCCTGCCCGAGGTCAACCGTCGCGTGATCGAGCTGCACTTCTTCGACGCGCGGTCGTTCGCCGACGTCGCAAACACCGTGGGGTGCACGGAGGGCGCGGCTCGAGTGCGCGCGCATCGCGGCTACGAGAAGCTCCGCGAATGGCTTGCCGACCCGGAGACGGCCGAGGGCTGGCTCGTCGACGAGCACGCGCCCGCAAACACGCGCCCCTGACAACCCACAGCGCACCGCGGTGACCGCGACGGCGCCTCACACGAGAGCCGATAGCCCTGTCGCACGTGGGACATTCCTGGTGATGCATCGGCGCCGCTGATTGCCCTCCTCACTCCGCGCGCCGGCCTACAGGCGGCATGTCTCGTGCTCAGTCGCGCGACGCAGCGGCGTCCATCCCCCCGCTGGGCGCGAGCATGGAACATAGGTCGAACCCACTCGAGGCGTCGTGCCCAGTGCTCCTGGAGTCGCTGACCATGAAGAGCGCGCTGGACCCGGAGTACGCCGTCTTCGAGCGCTGGCTCGACGGTGACGAGCGCGCGTTCCGCACGTTCTTCGAGCGCACAGCGCCGCTCGTGCTCGGCATCGCACGACGTCATGGGCTGCCAGACCCGGAGGCTCGCGATCTGTTGCAGCAGACGTTCCTCGGCGTGCATCGATCGAGCAGAGACTTCCGTAGGGGTGCGCCGGTGCGTCCGTGGCTCATCACGATCGCGCGCAACGTGCTGCGCGACCATCTGCGCCGCCGGTACGCGCGCCGCGAGGCAAGTCTCGAGCTCGATGGCCGGATCGATCCGCGCATCGAGGCCGCCGAGTACGGCATGAGTGACGCCGAGACGTTGGTGCGCTGGGTCCGCGTGGCCGTCGCCCGCCTGCCCGAGCTCCAACGTCGCGTGATCGAGCTGCACTTCTTCGACGAGCGTTCCTTCGCCGACGTCGCGAGTGCCGTCGGCTGCACGGAGGGGGCGGCCCGGGTGCGCGCGCATCGCGGCTACGAGAAGCTCCGCGAGTGGCTCGCCGACCCAGAGACGGCCGAAGGTTGGATCGCGAGCGAGGACCCATCGCAAAACCCCGCTGCCGACGCTACGGTGCATTCAGCGCCCAGTCGTACCCCAAGAAGTGGACCGGCAGCGCTCGCACGGCGGGCGTGAAGCGTCGGTCGTGCGCGCCGAGCCACTCGGACAGCGAGCCCGCGTCACGCGCGAAGTCGGCGCGAAACCAGTCGAAGATCTGCGACAGCCAGACCTCGGACGTCGTGACGCGGACCGCACGCTCGCTTTGCAGCAACTGCCGCACGGCGCGGTCGAGCGCCACGTCGAGCGGCCGTCGCGCATAGGGCGTTCGCGCGAGCGGTGGACAGGAGCGCGCGCCACAGACGAGCGCCGCATGCACGCGCGCGTCGTGAAAGCGCTCTCGGAGAACCTCGTTCTCGATCTCGTCGAGCGTGCGCTCGCGGCCCGCCACCGCGTAGCGCGCGTGATCGAAGAAGCCGGGGACATCACGCACGCTGCGGATCGGGTACGCCCGCACGATCGCGTGGACCACGAGCGCGTTGTAGGCGTCGATCCAGGCACCGAGCGGCGCCGCGTCGGGCATCGCCGCGAGGCTGGTGACGTACGCGTCGAGGTCGGCGCGCGCCGCGGCGTCGTGACCGAGTGCCGCGTAGTCCACCCGTCCCGCGGAGACGTGCGCTCGCAGCACGTGCTCCCACCGAGGCGTGTCCTGGGCGTGAGCGATCGCCGTCGACGTGGCCCATGCCACGCAGAGGGCTAGGAAGATCTGGCTGGTGCGGCTCATGTTCACACGTCACCAGTGCCCGTTCAGTCGCCAGTCGTAGACGGCGTACGCGACGCGGTAGCCCGCGGCTTCTGCGCGCTCGAGCTCGACGCGGCGCTCCGGATCTCGATGCGCCTCGATCCACGCGAGAACGCCGGAGCCGGTCGATGGCTCGACTTCCGCCGTGAAGTCGTCCTCGTACCAGCTGAAGATCGACGAGAGCTCGATCGTGCGCGACGCGTCGTCGACGCGAACGTGCTCGGGGCTCGAGGCGAATCGTCGTGCCGCCTCGTCGAGCTGGGCGTCGAGCGTCGCTCCGCGATAGGCGCGCTCGGCGAGCATGGGGCACGAGCGTGACGCGCAAACGATCGCGGCGTGCACACGGGCGTCGTGAAACCGGGCTCGGAGCACGTCGGTCTCGAGGCCGTGGAGGCTCACGATCTCGCCGTCGAGCCGGAAGCGCAGCGCCCAGAAGAACCCCATTCCGGACGCAGGCTCGATGAGACCATGCACTTCGTGCACGCCGCCGCGCACGTCGCGGTCGATGACCGCGAGCACGACGAGCGCGTTGTAGGCGTTGACGTAGTAGGCGAGCGCGCTCTCGCGATCGGGGAACGCCGCGGGTGTCGACTGCGGCCCGACGGAGCCGAGAGCCGCGGCAATGCCGTGCAGGGTTGCGCGACGCTCCGCGATCACGCGGTAGTCGACGACGCCGTCGTGAACCGCGCCGGCGAGGACAGCGTCCCACGCATCTTCGAGCTCGCCCGCCGAGTCAGGGAGCGGACCGTCTACGGAGGGCGCGATCAAATGCATCCCGAGCGCGATCGGGCTCGCGGCGAGCACGACGATCCCGAGCGCGGCGACCCACCCGAACCGACGACGGAGCGATCCGCGGGACGCGGTCACGTGATCGACGCCTGTGGCGCGCGCAGGGGAGAGGCGAGGCTCGAAGGCCGCGTCGTGAGGATCGAGCGCGCCAGGGTCGCCACCAGCGGCGCGACTGCCACGAGCACGATCGGCCACTGCGCCGGCAGCCACTCGCCCCGCGCCTGATACGCATCGAGCACTTCGTACGAGGTAGGGAGCACTGCCACGAGCGCGACGCTCCACGCGGTCGGGCGCAGCGCGACGAGCGGCGCGAGCGCCGACGCATACCAGGGATACAGCGTCGGGCTCACCGCGAGGGTCGCGCCGAACGCTTCCTGCATCGCCGCGACCAGGGGCCGTCGCCACGCCATGACCAGCACGAGCGCCAGGCCGAAGGCGAGCAGCGCGAGACGACTCGCTCCCCCGTCGTCGGGCCAGAGCCAGGTGGCGAGCGCCCACGCTGGCGAGCCGAACGACCACGTCTGCGCGACCAGCGGCAGCGACCCGAGCGGCGTCACGCGGAGCCAGAGTGCTACGGCGACGCTGAGCGCGAGGGGCAGCGCGCAGAGCAGCGCCACCTGCACGCGCCTGGTCGCGCGGCGAACGATCACGATCGCGAGCACGCCAGGCACCAGCTTCAGCGCCGCCGCGCAGCCGATCGCGAGCGCAGCCGATCGCATGTGCCCGGCGGCCGCCGCTACGACGGCGACCGTCACCGCGAGCGCGACGAGCGCGTCCAGGTGCCCACCCACTCCGCTCTCGAGCAGAGCGAGCGGCCCGAGCGCGAGGAGCGCGACGTCGGCAGCTCGTTCGCCCGACCGGAGATGCGACCACACCAGCAGCAAGGTCGCGATCGACGCGAGCGCCACCAGCATCTTCCACGCGATCCACGCGGCGCCCGGTCCCGTGGCCGCGGACATCGCGAAGAGCGCGACCGCGAGCGGCGGGTAGCACGTAGGCACGTCCGTGTGGTCGATGGGCGCGGGAAAGTCGGCGGCGAGAGACGCGAGCGCCGGCGAGCCAGGCGCGAGCGCGTACGGGTCCTGTCCGTGCACGACGACCGCGCCGTCCCACAGGTACCGAGACACGTCCGTGCTGGTGAACGAGGGCGCGCCGATGAGGAGGAGCCGAGCGATCACACCCGCGACCACGACCGCGAGCACGAGCGAGGGTCGCGGCGCCCTGCGCAACGCGGCCCAAGCGAGCAGCATGAGCAGCGTGAGCGCCCCGTGATAGGCGATGTACGGCGCGAAGCGCGTGCCGGCCGGGCGCGCTGCGATGAGGTACGCCGCCGGTGTGATCGCGAGGTAGAGCGCGATCGCCGCGGCAGCGATCCCGCTCGCATGCCGACGCCAGAGCTCGCGCGTCAGCAGCACCCGTCACCGGCGTAGTGCCAGGTCGGCTCCGTCAGCACGAGGTCGTCGCGCTCGAGCCGGGCCAGCGCCTTGGCCGTCTTGTCGCAGACGCCGAGCGGGACATCGCGTCGTAGGACGTGTCCACGCCCATCGTCGAACGACTCCGCCTCGCCGACGAAGATCGCCGTGCGTCCCGTGAAGATGCACGGCCCGTCGGACGGCATCGGGTCCTTGCGCGCTGCGACCTCGACGGTCTCGAGCAACAGGTTCTCCGTCAGCCCGTGTCGGCGGCGGTCGAGCACGCGATACGGGCGGCGCGAGCGCACCTCGACCGTGCCGAAGCCGGCCTCGGTGATGCACCGCAGGTAGTCGTCGAGCGGAAGCGCACCCGAGAGGCATTGTGCGCGCAGCATCGGGTCGTCGGCGAGCTGCGCCGGTATCGGCCTGGTCGCCACCGGATCGCTGATCATGAGCACGCCGTGCGGCCGAAGCACGCGATGCATCTCGGACAACGCGCGGTCCAGGTGCTCACGCTGGAACACGTTGAACAAGCAGTTCTGCGCGGCGACGTCGACGCTCTCGTCCTCGACCGGCAGAGCGAGCGCGTCGCCGAGCGCGAGCTCGATCATGTCGGGGGTCAGCCACGGATTCAGCGGCACGGCCTCGGCGATCAGCGCGCGCGCGGACTCGAGCATCTCGGGCACCACGTCCACCGCAACGACGCCGCGAACGCGTCGGACGAAGTACGCCATCTGCAGCGCTTCGAGCCCGCCGCCGACGCCGACGTAGAGCACGCGGCTCGCGCCGGTCAGGTCGCGAGGGCTCACGGTGGATCCACAGCCGTAGTTCCGGTCCAGCATTCCCTGCGGGACCGTGAGACCCGGGAGCTTCCACGGCGGCGTGGAGGTGCAGCACAGGCTCGCGTCGGGAGTCACCGCGGCGCTGGCGTAGAGCGAGCTGACCACTTCGAGATACGAGCTCATGCAGACTCCGCTTCTGAGCGTTGGGTCGGGGTGAGCCCCAGCGCACGACGCGTGGCAGGCGCGAAGAGGCTCGGGTCGTGCTCGAGCTGCTCCATCAGCCGCGCGAGATCGGCGACCTCGTCGACGTCGAACCACGCGGGAAGCAGCTGTTGCCGTAGGCCCTGCGCGCGGAACCGCTGCTCCACGTCGGTCCGCGCGTGCGCGGTGCTCCAGCGAACACCGTCGAACGAGGTCGGCGCCAGCGCACGCACGCCCAGCAGATAGAACCCGCCGTCGCTCGTGGGGCCGACGACGAAGTCCGGCCCGCTCGGCGCGTCGAGCAGCGCCGCCGCCGTCTCGATGAACGGGAGCGGAAGCCCCGGCGTGTCGGCACCGAGCGCGATCACGTAGTGGGTGTCGCAGAGGAGCTCGCGCATCACTCGCGTCATCCGCACGCCGAGGTCGCCTTCGCCCTGAAGGACCACGCGCTCGCCTCGAGCGATGTCGCCCGCTCCGGGCCCATCGAGCGCGACGACGAAAGGGCGGCCGAGCTGCCTCAGCGCGGCGATCGTGTCATCGAGAAACGCGCGCGCGAGGTCGGCGGCCCTGTCCGCCCCCAAATGCCGCGCAAGCCTGGTCTTCACGCAGCCTGGGATCGGGTGCTTCGCGAAGAGACAGATTAGTCCGCGCGCGTCCGGCGACATGACCTGCGTACGCGGTCGCGCGCGAATGTTTCATCGGCGTCCGTAACATCGCCCGGCGGCCCCGTATGCGGATCGGACGCCCGAGGAGCACGCATGGCCGAGCACGACAGCTACTACCACGCGCCCGATCTCGGGAAGTTCAAGGAGATCGGCAAGAACCGCAAGGAGCTCGCAGACAAGTTCTTCGACTACTACGGCGCGGTGTTCGCCGAAGGCGCGCTGAGCGTTCGCGAGAAGTCGCTCATCGCGCTCGCGGTCGCGCACGCGGTTCAGTGTCCGTATTGCATCGACGCCTACAGCACCGACGCGCTCCAGAACGGCGCCGACCTCGATCAGATGACCGAGGCCGTGCACGTCGCCGCGGCCATCCGCGGCGGAGCGTCGCTCGTTCACGGCGTGCAGATGCGCAACCACGCGACCAAGCTCGGGATGTGATGCGCGCGGCTCTGCCTTCGCTGCGAGCGCGTCACCTGCCGCTCGCTGATGCGACGTTCCAGATGCGCACGCTGCGTCGAGTCCCGCGCGTACCTGAATTCGACGACGCGCTGGCGGGCGCCGGGCTCTCGCCGCTGAAGCCGACGCGCCTCGAGACGTTCCAGATCAACGTGGGCAAGGTCTGCAACCAGACGTGCCGCCACTGCCACGTGGACGCGGGCCCAGACCGACGCGAGCAGATGACGCGCGAGACGATGGAGCTCTGTCTGCGCGCGCTCGCGACGACGGATGCGCCGACGGTCGACATCACCGGAGGCGCGCCGGAGATCAATCCCAACTTCCGCTGGCTCGTCGCCGAGTGCCGCGCGCTCGGCCGACACGTCATCGATCGCTGCAATCTGACGATCCTCGACACGCCTTCGCATCGTGACCTGCCGGAGTTCTTCGCGGCCCATCGCGTCGAGGTGGTGTGCTCGCTCCCGCATTACCGTGCCCCGAGCACGGACGCGCAGCGTGGTGCAGGCGTCTTCGCCAAGTCGATCGAAGGCCTCTCGCGGCTGAACGCGCTGGGCTACGGCGATGGGCAGTCGGGCCTGCGCCTGGTCCTCGTGACGAACCCGGTCGGTGCGTTCCTCCCCGGCGCCCAGGCCTCGATGGAGGCGGAGTGGAAGCGCGAGCTCTTGCGCCTGCACGGCGTTCGCTTCGATGCGCTGTTCACGATCACGAACATGCCCATCAGCCGCTACCTCGAGTGGTTGATCGAGTCGGACAACCTCGATGCCTACATGGAGAGGCTGACGCTCGCGTTCAATCCGAGCGCGGCTCGCGGTGTGATGTGCCGCAGCATGATCTCCGTCGCGTGGGATGGAACGCTCTACGACTGCGACTTCAACCAGATGCTGGAGCTGCCCCTCGACGCAGCGGCACCGCGCCACGTGCGTGACTTCGACGCCCGCGCGCTCGCGAGCCGCACGATCTCGACCGACCGGCACTGCTACGGCTGCACGGCCGGCGCCGGCTCGAGCTGCGGCGGCGCGACGATCTGACCGGCTCTCCGTCCTGACGAGCGAGCGCCACGGGCCAAGCGTTCCTCACCGGCTCGCGGTGTCGGGAAAGCGAACGGGGCGCGCGTGGCGCGCGAGGAGCGAGAGGATGGTGATCGACGCGAGCACCGTCCCGCGAACCGTGCCGCTCACCTTCGACACGCCAATTCGGCGACGGTAGGACACGGGCACCTCTGCGCAGCGCAGGCCGCGCCGCGCCGCCTTGATCTGCATCTCGACGGTCCAGCCGTACGTGGGCTCCTTCATCTCGAGCGCTTCCAGCGCCGTCCACGTGATCGCGCGAAAGGGCCCGAGGTCCGTGAAGCTCGCGCCGTAGAGGACGCGTAGTGCGTGGCATGCGATCGCGTTCCCGACGAGCTGCTGCGGTGTGAGCGAGCCGCGCTCTCGCGTGCCGCGCGCGCGCGAGCCGATGACGAGCTCGGCGCCCGCCTCGATCTCGGCGAGCAGTGCGGGCAGCTCGCCCGGTCGATCGCTTCGATCACCGTCGAGGAACACGACCACGTCGGGCGGGTCCTGCCGAAGATGCGCGAGCGCTCGCAGGCACGCAGCGCCATAGCCGCGCCGCGGCTCGAACACGACCTCGGCGCCTCCCTCACGCGCGACCACCGCGGTGCGATCCCGCGACCCGTTGTCCGCGACCACGACACGGCGCACGAGCGATCGTGGGATCTCGGCGAGCACGTGCGGGAGCGCGGCCTCTTCGTCGAGCGCGGGGATGACGACGTCGACGATCTTCACGAAGCCCCCGCGCGGTGTGTACATCTCAGCCCGTCACCAGAGGCAGGTGCCGTTTCGTCGCGGCGCGATCGATCTGCGGACCGCTCTCGAGCTTCAGCACGCCGCGCGGGCAGACGTGCGCGCACATGCCGCAGCCGACGCACGAGGCGCGCGTGAAGCTCTCGTTGCGCTGCGCGTAGTCGCGCACGTCGATCCCCATCTCGCAGTACGAGCTGCAGTTGCCGCACGAGATGCACATGTCGGGCTTCACGGTGATCCGGAACTGGCCGGCCTTCTGGATGAGCCCGAGCATCGCGGCCATCGGGCAGAAGTTCCGGCACCACATGCGTGGACCGAACAGAGGATAGAAGCCGACGCCCACGACGCCCGCGAGCATCGCGCCGACCACGAGTCCATACGTGCGTCGTACGGGCTCGGCCGCGGCGTGGATCCAGAGAACGTGCTCGCCGACGAAGAAGTCACCGACGACGAGCGCGGTCGTCACGACGGCGATCACCATCACGGTGTGCACCGACACGCGCTCGAAGCGCCACGCGCGCGTGCTCTTGCTCGTGAGGTGCCGCCAGGGGTCGCCGAACGTGTTGGCGAGGCCGCCACAGCCGCAGACCCACGAGCAGTACCAGCGCTTGCCGAAGCGGAGCGTCAAGAGTGGCGCGACGACCAGCGATGCGACGAGCGAGTAGACCGCGAAGTACGCGGGGTAGTGGGCGAGATCCTGCGGATAGAAGTTCTCGATCTTCAGCGGCCAGAGGTACGAGAAGTAGATGTCTTGCTCGCCGAAGAGGTGCATGACGAAGGGCAGCGTGAAGCCGAGCGCGACCTGGATCGCGACGTTCACGCCGATGCGCACCTGGTGGTAGCGAGAGTTGCCGTGCTTGCGCAGGTAGCGGATCGCGCCGCCGATCATCGCGACGCTATAGAGCAGGCCGTAGAGGAACCAGCGGTTCGGCAGGCCGAGCGCGGCCGCGATCGGGGTGATCGGGCGAAAGCCGAGCCAGCCTTGGAGGTCGTCCTCGAAGTAGAGGACCAGATAGAAGAGGGTGATCGCGATCGCGATCACGATCGCAGGACCCTTTCCGCTGCGCCATGCGTGCCGCCACGGGTGATCGAGACCGTTCTGCCCTTGCAAGTCCATGGCTCAGCTCTCCGCCCAGGTCGGCGACGTCAACGGCGGCACCAGCTCGGTGTCGAAGGACGCCTCGCGGAGGTGATCGAGCACCCAGGTCGCGGGTCGTTGCTCGTCGATCCACTCCCGCAGCACCGAGTGATCCCAGCGTCGACCGAGGAAGTTCGCGCCGACGAAGCGCTCCTCGGACGCGATGATGCGTGTCGTCGACCGGACCGCGCCTCGCTCCTCGAAGAAGAACGAGCGCTCCAACGGGAGCGAGGCACCCACGAGCCCGACCGTCGTGTACTCGACGTCGAAGAGCTTCGCGCTGTTGTACCAAGTGCCCCGCGCGTACTTCGCGTTCTTGCCCGCGAGTCGGGCGCCTGCGATCCGACCCTGGTCGCGCGCCGTGTACCAGAGCTGCTCGGGGCGCATGCTGCCGTCCCACCAACGTACGGCCGCGCAGTCACCCGCTGCGTAGATGTCCGGGACCGATGTGGCGAGACCCTCGTCCACGATGACCGCGCGCGACTTCTCATCGAGCGCCACCGAGGTCCCGAGCCACGCCGTGTTAGGCACGACGCCGATCGCCACGACGACGAGGTCGGTGGCGTAGGCGTCGTTCTCGGTCACGACGCGACTCACGAGGCCACGCGCGTCGCCCTCGAGCCGCTGCACCTGCGCCTCGAGCGTCACGTCGACGCCATGCGCGCTCATGTGCTCGGCGATCCAGCGCGCCTCGCGCGCGTCGAGGGCCATCGGCCAGAACCACTCGTCGCGGATCAGAAACCGCGGCCGAAGGCCTTCGGCGACGAGGATCTCGACGGCCTCGATGCCGATCAGACCGCCGCCGATCACGACGGGGCGGCTCGCAGGACGGCCATGCTCGACAGCCGCGGCGGGGCGGCGCGCGTAGGGGGAGCCCGCCGGGCTCGTGAAGGAGTCGACCTCGGTCGGTGCGTCCGCGCGCGCCTCGCGCGTGAGCCAGCCGAGGTCGCCGAGCGTCACGAACGATCCAACGCCACCGAGATCACTCCCAGGCCAGGGTCCAGGCCGAGCGTTCGAGCCGGACGCGATCAGCAGGCGGTCGTAGGGCACGCTCGAAGGCTCGCCTGCGAGCAAGAGGCGCTTGCCCGCCACGTCGATACCGACGGCGCGCGCACGCACACGTCGAAAGCGATGCTTCGTATAAGCGTCGCGCTCGAGCGGCTCGATGTCGCGCGCGCGAAGCTGGCCCGTGAACACGTACATCAACGACGTGCGCGCGAAGAAGTGGTCCGATTCCTCGGACACGATCGAGATGTCCCAGCTCGGCTGGGTGGCGCGGACTTCGAGCGCGGCCTCGATCCCGGCCACGCCGTTGCCCACGATCACCACCTTCATCGCCTTGCGTACGCGCCAGTCCATGGATCGTTACGGCGGTGCCCGCGGACGTAGCCGCGTCACGAGCCTTGGGGGTCTCCCGCGCCGCAGCAGGCAGCGCGGTGAGTAACATCGCGACCGCGCCGCACATGCAGAGGGTGTGACTCGCGCCCGATGACCCAGTCGCCGTCGTGCGTCGACTTCGTTGATCTCGTCCAGCGCGACGGAGAATCGGACGGAGAATCGGACGGCGCGTTTTCGTTGGAGATGGGACATCCCTGAGCTGGCGCGCGCGGCTCGACGACGAGCTGTTCTCAGCGGGCGGCCACGAGCGAGCGGCGGCGGCGGAGCCACGTACCGATCGCAGCGACCAGAAGCCACGCGGCGAACGAGCTCGTCCTGCCGCGTGCGACCGAGCACGAGCCGCTGAGTGCGTGAGGAGTGGGAGCGCCGGAGATCCCGCCGTCCGCCGTCCCGAACACGCCGCCGCCGTCTCCGGTCCCGAACACGCCGCCGCCGTCCGACACCGCGGCGGACACGACGTGGATCTCGCGGCAGACGGCGTGATCCGCAGGGCCGTTCTGACCGGAGTCGGAAAACCAGTGGGCGCCCGTCACGAGCCCGAAGCACGCGGTGACGGGGCCCGGGGTCGACGGCGCGCGCAGACGAAGGTGGAACGAACCCTGCGCGCCGGGCGCAGTGTCCGCGCTCACGTGCACCGCCCGCGTGCACGAGGTCCAGCTCGGATCGCAGACCGTGCTCGCCGTGTCCCGCGGCGTCGGCGCGAGCGTCACTTCGCCGGCGCGCCAGGTCATGCTTCCGCGGTTCTCGAACGTGAAGGTGACCTCGGCCGTTGAGCCCACCACCATCATCGCCGGCACGTCGTCCGAGACGAGCGTCGCCCAGAGCGGCGGGGGCGCGTCGATCAAGTACACCGCCGCGCCGCTGCCCCTCGCCAAGAACGGCGTGCCGAGCATGTCGGCGCCCATCAGGTCCGAAGTGAGCGCGCTCGCGGCGACGATGTGCTCCGAGCTCGACGCGAAGCCCCACGCCGTCATCACGGCGGCGCTCGGGACGTGGCGCAGCGTCGCGTACTCGCGCTGGTAGACGGCGGCACCACCGGAGGCTCGTACGAGATCGGGGGCGGCGGTCACGTCGGGGCCGTCGGGGATCGCGTCGAGCATCGCGTCCGGCAGCGGAGCGATGTCGATCGCGCTCCAGCCCCAGGCGCGCAGGACGGTCGCGCTCGGCACGTGCCGTCGCACGACGCCATGAGGCAACCTGGGCACGGGCGCGGTGCCGCAGTGGAACGTCCGAGGTGCGTGGGTGAGGAGAGCATTGGCGGCGCCCGCCGAGTCGATGGCGTACGCGTAGACGGGATGATCGGCGCCGTCGAAGAACGAGAGAGGCGCGTGCATCGAGAAGCCGTGATTGCACGAGCCGATCGCGCTGCAGAGATCGGCGCGGTGCTCATCGGCGTGAAGAGGAAAGCCCACCGCGCCGTGAGCACCGGCCGCTCCATCGAAGTACACGTGCACGCCGATCGACGTGCCGGGCGCGTCCGTGTCTTGGGCCCATCCGTGGATCAGATCGCAGCCTGCACCATCGAGGTAGCCATGCGGCGGGCTGTTCGGCGGCACGAGGCCATGCGGCGTGACGTACGCACTGATCCGCATCCCGATGGAGCTGGGCGTCGAGCCGACCGAGCGCTGCGAGCGGGTGATGCTCACGCTCTCGACCCTGGAGGTCTCCGCGAAGTAGGCCTGGCTGCCGCTCCGCCCCCCGAAGTCTCCGTTCGCGGTCTGGATGGAGCCGTCCGAATGGACCGCGCTCACGAGCCCGACGTGATCGGCGCGCCCGCCACCCGCGTAGTTGAAGACGATCGCATCGCCGACCTGCGGCGTGTAGCTGGACGACGTGTGGAGCGTGCCGTGGTTCGAGCCGTAGACGTAGAAGCTGCCGGCCGCGGCCGTGAGCCCGCTGATCGTGATGCCGCCCCCACCGGCGTGCTGCCACACCCAGATCACGAAGTCCGCACACCAGTACTCGCCGGCGCCTCCGTTGCCCGAGCAGCTCGTCGCGAACTGCCGGCCTCCCAAGGTGTTGTTCGAGCTGTTCACGATCGAGCAATACCCGGCGCCCTTGCCGACGTTCGCCGCTGCGAGTGCGCCCACCTCCGCCGCCGTCGGCTGCGCGGACGCACGGCCCGCGCTCGCGCTCGAGAGCACGAGCGCCGTCAGCACCGCGATGTGCGACGAACGCCAGCATGCCGTGACAGCGAGGCGAGGCGGCGACGAGAGGTGCGGCATGGGGGCATGCATCGCAACCTCGACGCCAGCGCTGGAGCGACCGGAGTGCGATCTCGAGGTTCCTCGTGAGGCCGTTTTTGCCGCCGGCCGCGCTCGAGGTGCTGCAAGTGCCCGTCACTGTGCGTCACGGTGCGTACAGAATCCGGACGGTCCCCGACCGCGACACGGATCACGCAGAGCGCTCGCTTGGAGGGCCAGCGACTCGGTCATCCAACGCGCGACCGAAGGCGCGAGCTGGGCATCGAGCCAGACCTTCACGTCACGCGGCGAGGATGGGGTGGTCGAGGCGTCGGCTTGCGAAGCGGAGGCAGGCCTCGACATCCGCCGGCTCGAGGTCGGGCAGCTCTTCGATGACTTGCACAGCGGTGAGCCCGGCCGCGAGCAGATCGAGCACGTCCGTCACGCGAATGCGCATCCCGCGCACGCACGGCCGGCCGCCGCATCGCGCGGGGTCGGACGTGATCCGAGCCAGCAAGTCCGAACTCATGCAGCGATCATAGCGCGACCCGCCCGGATCGTAGCGGCGTCGGCGGATGGACGGGGGCATGCAGAGCGGGTGTCTGACACCGTTCGGTGTGCGCACTTCGACGAGGACTCCAGGAGTTCGCCTCACCCCGCGCCCGTAATCTCCTTCACCGCCTCCTTCGTCAGCAGCCCCCCGCTCGGCACGTGCACGGCTGGCCTGCACGCCCTCACGACAGTCCCCAGCAGCCTCACCTCCCTCGCCGGGATCGCCCACGCGGTCACCGCGTCCCAGAGCGCATCCGCGTTCGCGAACCTCTTCTCTCGATCGCTCGCGATGAGCTGCTCCACGATCTCCACCACCGCCTCTGGCGTCTCGGGCGCGAGCACCCGAATCTCCTTCTGCCGCTTTCCCTCGGTCGCGTTCGTGATCGTCTGCTTCAAGCTCCCGCCGTCGTACGGGCGCTCGCCGGTCAGGAGCTCGAACAGCACCACGCCGAGCGCGAACAGATCCGCGCGGCCATCGACCCTGTCGCCGAGCGCGTGCTCCGGTGAGATGTACGACTCCTTGCCCTTGAGCCGATCGGTCCGCGTTCGCTCGCTCTCGGTCACCTT
>JAYVCF010000151.1:0-17316 GCA_043750095.1 Deltaproteobacteria bacterium | reverse complement strand
CTCGCGGGTGGGGGCGGGCGAGACCACCGCGTCGCGTCGCATCGGTCGCACGGAGCGCTGGAGCATCGCGGCCGCCGTGCTCGTGCTCGTCCTCGTGATCGTGATCGGCAGCGTCTCGCTCGTTCGGCATCGGAACACCGTCGCGCTCGCAGAGGACGTGGAGCGTGCGAGCGACGAAGGCCGCCGCGTCGATCTCTCCGACGCGCTTGCGCGGCTCGAGGGACACGATTCTCCAGAGGCGATCGCTCTTCGAGCGCGTCTGCTGGCGATCCGCGCGGTCGAGCTCGGCATCGGAGACACGGCGGACGCGGAGATGGAGCTAGGCGCGCTCGACACGGCGGGCGGCGCGCTGCTCGATGCGCGAATCGCGCGCGCGCTCGTCGTGCTCGTGCGCGGACAGGCCGACCAGGCTGCGACGCTCCTCTCGGGTGTCGAAGGAAGCGGCGTGACGCTGGCCGAAGCGCTGCACGTTCAGGCGCTCTCGCTGGAGGCCCTCGGTCAGCTGACGGATGCGCGCATGGCGGCCGTGCAGGCGGCCACGCTCCGCCCGAGCGGCGGACGACACGCAGCCCTCGTCGCGCGGCTCGACCTCGCGCTTGGGGATACGCAAGGCGCCGTCGCGGCGCTCGCGATCCCGAACGCAGACGCCTCGCCCCTGATCCACCTCGTTCGCGGGCGCATCGCGCTCGGTGCCGGCGACGCGATCGCAGCGCAGGCGGAGGCGACCACGGTGCTGGGAGCGCTGCTCGACGTCGCGAGCCCGCACGATGTCGCCGCGGCGCACGTGCTCGCAGCGCGCGCGGCGATCTTGACGGGAGATCGCATGGCCGCGCGCGCGGCCCTCGATGCCGCGGATCCGCTCCGCAGTCCGTCCGACGAGGTCGCCGCGCTCGAGATCGCGGAGGGATATCTCGACTCGGGCGCCGCCGACTCCGCGGCGCGCGTGATCTCGACGCTGCCAGGGCAGACCTCGAGCCCGCAGCGACGCGCGAGCGTGGTCGTCCGTGCTGCGCTCGCCGCCCACGATCTCGCGCGCGCCGACGCCTCGCTCGTCGCGTTGGGGCCGGGCGCGCCCACCGATCTCTTGCGCGCCGAGGTGCGCGACGCGCAAGGACGTGGCGACGAAGCGCGCATGCTCTACGAGCGCGCCGCGACGGATCCCTCGCTCGCTCAAGACGCGCGCACGCGCGAGGGCGAGCTGCTCGTTCGCATGGGCAGACCCGCCGACGCGCGCATGGTGCTCGACCAAGTCCTGCATGCGGCGCCGACCGACGCGCACGTCGCGGAGATCTTCGTGCGCATCGCGCTCGCGTCGGGGGACGTCTCGGCCGCGGAGGCGGCGCTCGGGCCGGCGCTCGCCGCGCATCCGGACTCCACGGCGCTCCGCGGGGCGCACGCGCGTGTGCTCCTTCATCGTGGGCACGCCGCCGAGGCCATGGCCGAGCTCCAGTCGGTCGCCTCCTCCGCGCCTTCGGATCGCGAGCTGCAAGAGACGCTGGCGCAAGCGGCGCTCGCGAGCGGCAACCCCGCCGTCGCCACGACCGCCTACGAGTCCGCGCTGCGCATCGAGCCGACCGCGAGCGCCCACCTCGGCCTCGCGGCCGTGCTCGCCGACGAGGCACGCTTCGACGAGGCGACCGCGCACGTCGTCAGCGCCGAGGCGCTCGGTCCCCAGAGCGCACGCGAGGTCTCGCACGTGCGCGCACGCATCGACGTGCTGCGCGGGCTCGGTGCGAGCGCGCTCCCCACGATTCGCGCGGCGACCGACGCATCGAGCCGAGACGCGGAGCTCTGGGCCTCGCGTGCTGCGCTCGAGACGCAGGCCGAGGCGTTCTCCGATGCGAGCGACTCGGTGACGCGCGCGCTGCGCCTCGACACGAACCAGCCCGAGGCGCTCCTGGTCCGCGCGCTCCTGGCGATCGAGGACGGCGATCTCAACGGTGCGGCGCGCGCCGTCGATCGCGCCGAGCGAAGTGCCAGTCGGCGCGGGCTACCGCCTTCGTTCGCAGCGCGCGTCGCGGCGCTTCGCGGGCGCCTGCGCTTCGAGGCGGGAGACGAGCCTGGCGCCGAGCGTCTCGGTCGCGAGGCGGTCGCCCTCGATGCGCGCTCGGGTCTCGGGCACCTGCTCCTCGCCGACGTCGCCATCGGGAGCCGCGGCGATCCAGTCCCCGAGCTGCGCGCTGCGGCCGCGGGGACCGGCGCGCCTCCCGAAGCCGTCGGTCGTCTCGCCATGCGGCTGCGCACCGGCGCCGAAGCCTGTGCCTTCGCGCAGGCCTACGTCGATCGCGCGCCGACGGGCTACGACCGAGCCGAGGTCGACGACGTGCTCCGGCACTGTCGCTGACGCGCGTCGCGCCGGAGGATCTACGGATCCCGATCGCGCCTTCGATAATGCGAGAGCCCGCTCCCCGTCGGACCGAGCGGCGGCGGCGGCGCGCTCCTGTTGCGGCGCCAGCGGTAGAACGCGCTCGAGTCGACGCCGACGTCGGGGTCGTCCAGCGCGTGCATCGTCTCGTCGCCGACGGGCCATCCCTCGACCGATGTGTCGTGGATTCCCTTGCTCGGGCTCGTGTGCTTTCCCATCGCGACCTCCCACGTCACGAAGTGCCACGAAGTTAGGTCAGCCGAAGAGAGCGATGGAAACGAAGGTACAGAGGTCGGCTGGAGAAAGCGACCCCCCCGTCTCACGGGCTCATCGCCTGTGTCGCGTGGTGCAGCGCGAGCCAGCCGAGCGCGCCGCCGATCGAGATCGTCAGGAGCACGCCGAGCACGATCGCGCATCCCCTCATCAGACGCGCGCCGGCGGAGCGAGTCGGGGGCGCCGCAGACACAGGCACCGCATCCGGGTGCGGCCCCGCTGGAGCCAGATGCGCCGGAATCACCGGCCGCGGGATCGCGTTGGGCGGTGTGAACGAGGCCGCAGGTGCCGTTCCGATCGAGCGCGCAGGCAGCGCGGGCGCGGGCGCGGCGGGGCCCGGGAGCGAGAGCCGCGTCGCTGCGATCGCGGCGGGTGCCATCGACGGGGACGGAGTCGGCGCGACCGCGATCACCGCCGCGGGCGGCATCGGCGCCGAGAGTCCGATCCCGAACGCCGTGGGGGCGCCGCGCGTCGGCGTGGGGCGTGGCTCGCGCGGAGGCGGCGTCGACTCGGGCTCGTCGTCGTCCGGCACGAGCGAGGGAACGACCTGCGTCATCGCCTCCTCGTGAGACGGAGCTCCGATCGGTCGCGGCGCGGAGACGACGACGCTCGGCGGAAGCGTGCGCGCGTCGTTCGCGAGGTCGTCGGCGAGCACCAAGCGCAAGAGGCTCGCGAGCTCGGCGTCATCGACACGCTGGGCGGCCGGCACCGCGGCCAAGAGCGCATTGCGAAACGCGAGCGCCGTCTGGAAACGCTCGTCGGGCGAGGGTGCGAGCGCCGTCATCGCGACCTCGTCGAGCGCGGCCGTCACGGACGGCGTCAGCCGACTCGGCGCGATGATCTTCGGCGAGAGCACGAGCCGGATCAGCTCCGCGTCGGTCTTCGCGGAGAACGCCTTCTTGTAGGTGAGCATCTCCCAGAGGACGATGCCGAGCGCGTACACGTCGGTGCGGCGATCGATCGGGCGCCCGGCCGCCTGCTCGGGCGCCATGTAGCGCAGCTTCCCCTTCAAGAGGCCCTTGGCCGTCTGATGCACGCGCCCCGCGGCCTTTGCGATTCCAAAGTCGATCAGCTTCACGCCGCCGCCGTACGACACCAGGATGTTCTGCGGCGTCACGTCGCGATGCACGATGCCGAGCGGCTGTCCGCGCTCGTCCTTGGTTTCGTGCGCAGCATGGAGGCCCGCGGCGGTCGCGGCGACGATGTGCACGATCACCTCGTGCAAGAGCACGCGCTTCTTCTCGGCGAGCCGCCGCACGAAGCGCTGCAGAGGCGCCCCGTGCAGGTACTCCATCACCATGTAGTAGAGCCCGTCCGCCTGTCCCGTCGCCTCCACGCGCACGACGTTCGGATGCTGGATGCGCGCGCTCAGGCGCGCCTCGTCGAGGAACATCGCGACGAACGCGGGGTCGTCGGCGAACCTCGGGTGCACGACCTTGATGGCGACGTAGCTCGACCCTGCCTCGCCCGTGCGTCGGCCGAGATAGACCGCGGCCATGCCGCCGCTCGTGAGCGGCGAGACGATCTCGTACGCACCGAGCCGAAGCCCAGCGGCAAGTGCGTGGGCGCCAGTCACCATTCTTCAGTATCCCGTCACTCGGGAAACTGGAAGAGGATCTCACCGGGGCGAACCATGCCCAGCTCGTCGCGCGCGATCCGCTCGACGGAGGCCTCGTCGCTGCGCAGCGCCACCACGTCTCGGCCGAGCGCGCGTACCTCGAGGCGCAGAGCCTCGTTCTCGCGAGCGAGCTCGGCCTGCTCGTCGCGCAGCGCTCGGTAGCGAGGCAGCCCGCGCTCGTCGAGCACGAGCAGCGGCACCGAGACGATGGCCAGGACCAGGAGCGCGGTCGGAAGCAGCCAGGCGAGGGTGGAGGTGTCGAAGCGCAAAGTGGGACCTCACGATCGTCGGCCGAAGAGACCCCGTCCAGAAAGCAGCGGAACAGTCACCGTTGCGACCCCTGCGACGACGCAGCCGCGGTCGGGCTCCGCTATACTCGCGGCGCACCCGTCCATGAACGATAGAAGGCAGGCCGCGGCGGCTCCGATCGAGCCTCCGCCGCGCGACAGCGATGACGATGCGGTCCCGATCGACCTCGCCGACATCGAGGAGGTCTCGGCCGGGGGGCGTCGCGTCTCGCTCGCGACGCTCAACAAGCTCGCGCCGGTCGGCAAGTTCGGGAAGTACCACCTCCTCGGGCGCCTGGCGTACGGCGGCATGGCCGAGATCTTTCTCGCCCGCGAAGTGCAGATGGACGCCGGTCAAGAGCGCCTCGGTCGCTTCTGTGTGGTCAAGCGCGTGCTCCCGCACGTCGCCACCGATCGCCAGTTCGTCACGATGTTCATGGACGAGGCCCGCCTCGTCGTGCAGCTGAGCCACCCGAACATCTGTCACGTCTACGCGTACGGCGAGGAAGAGGGCGCGTCGTACATCGCGATGGAGTGGATCAACGGGATGCCGCTCTCGAAGACGCTGCGGCGCTCGCGCGATCGAGGTGGGCTCGCGCTGCCGCTCACGCTGAAGATCACGGCGATGGTCGCCGAGGCCCTCGATCACGCGCATCGCGCCGTCGATCAGTCGAGCGGAGAGCCGCTCGGGATCGTGCATCGCGACGTCTCGCCGCAGAACGTGATGGTGGCGTTCGACGGAGTCGTGAAGCTGCTCGACTTCGGCATCGCCAAGGCCGCGAGCCACTCCACGCGCACGGAAGCCGGCGTCGTGAAGGGCAAGTTCGCATACATGTCGCCGCAGCAGTGCCTGGGCGAGCCCATCGACGCGCGCTCCGACGTGTTCGCTCTCGGTGTGGTGCTCTACGAGATGATCGAAGGGACCAACCCTTTCAAGCGTGCGACCGAGTTCGATACGATGCGCGCGCTCGTCTACGACGACCCGCCCTCGCTCGCCGAGCGCCATCCGCACGTTCCCGAAGACGTCGATGCGATCGTGACCCGCGCGCTCGCGAAGAAGCCGGAGGCACGCTTTCAGACCGCGAGCGAGATGCAGCTCGAGCTGGAGCGCGCGCTCGCGCGCATGGGCGAGATCGTGACGACGGCGCACATCGGTGCGCGCATGCACGAGGTCTTCGAGGCCGAGATTCGCGCCGGACCGCGGCTCGACACGCGGATCAGCATCCCCGAGGAACGAAAAGACGCGAGCGGCACCAGCGAAGCGTCGGCGAAGATCGCTGCGCGCCCGAACGCCACCGAGAAGCTCGCGACGATGCCCGACATGGCGCCCGAGCCATCGCGGCGCGCGCGTGAGGGCAACCGCGTCCTCGTGCCGCTCCTGCTCGTCATCGTCGTCGTGCTGGTCGCGGCGCTCGGTGGAATGTGGATGTTCGGAACGAGTCCGTCCCCCGCGCCGCTCGCCTCCACCGTTGCCGCGCCGCCATCATCGGCCTCGACGCACGGCGTCTCCCCGAGCGAAGCCCTCGGCACGATCTACGTGAACAGCAGGCCCACGGGCGCGACCCTCCGCCTCGGGACGCGCGGCGAGGTCGGGCGCACGCCAATGGAGGTTGCGCTGCTTCCGCCGGGAGAGTGGCCCGTGCACCTCACGCTCGAGGGCTACGAGCCCTGGGACGGAACCGTGTCGCTCGCGGCTGGACAGCGACTCGAGGTCATCCACGCGCTCGATCCGATCGCGGTCGCCACGCCGCCACCCACGACGGCGCACCCGACGACGCCACGCACGCCGCGCGTTCACGCTGCCGACGCACCCGTCGAGCCGGCAGGCGAGCCAGCCCATCTCGCGATCAATACGCGGCCCTGGTCGCGGGTGTTCATCGGCTCGCGCTTGCTCGGCACCACGCCGATCGGTGGCGTGGAGATTCCTTCGGGCAGCGTGCGCCTGCGCTTCGTCGACCGCGACGGCGTCGAGCACCTGCGCACGATCCAGATCCCGGCGGGCGGTGACGCGCGCGAGTTCTTCGATCTGACCACCGACTCGCCGCCCTAGGCTTCGTGACCGGCGGGCGCCGCTCGGTGATCGCGGAGCCACGCACGATCGTCTCGGTCTTCTACGCGACGTCTTCGGCCAGTTCGCGCACGGCCCGCACGAGCGCGCGCGGGTCGGACTTGCTCAAGACGACGCTCACGCCCGCCTCGCGCGCAGCTTGCTCGATGGTGGGCGTCACCTCGAAGACGGCGAGGACGAACGTGACCCGCGCATGGGCCGCACTCGCGCGAAGCGCCCGGCAGAGATCGAAGCCGTTCTTGCCGCCCGGGAGGACCTGCTGCGCGATCACCAGCGCGACCGGCGAGTCACCGAGCGCCGCGAGCGCCGCGTCCATCGAGTCGACCTCGATCGTCTCCAGCGTCGGCGAGACCGCGCCCCGAAGCAGCGCACGTGCGGTCGTCGAGGAGTCCACGATCACCGCTGCACGCCGGCGGGCCGCGACGCGAGAGCCCGCGCGCGTCGGCACCTCCGTCGCACCCGTGCCGAGGTTGGCGCGCGGAATCGACGCTGCGCGCGCGGCGAGGATCTCCTGCGCGGGCTCGGGCGAGGACGCCACGAGCGCGGAGAGTGCCTCGGCGACCTCGGCCGCGCGGACCGGCCGTTCGTCGGCATTCTTGGCGAGCAGGCGCGCGATGATGTCCGAAAGGGCGCTCGGTGTCTCGGGCGCGACGTTGGCGAGATGCGGCGCCGTCTCCGTGACGACACGAAACATGCGCGCCTCGTTCGTGGGCGCGGCGAACGGAGGCTGGCCGGTCACCATCTCGAAGCCCATCACGCCGAGCGAGAAGAGATCCGAGCGCGGACTCGCCTCTCCGAGCAACGCCTCCGGCGCCATGTAGGCGATCTTTCCCTTGATGCTGCCCGCTGCGGTGTTCGCGATCCGTGAGCTCGCGCGCGCGATTCCGAAGTCGGTGAGCTTCACCTCGCCGTCGCGCGACACGAGCACGTTCGAGGGACTGATGTCGCGGTGGATGACGCCGAGAGGCTGGCCCTGCTCGTCGCGCTTTCGGTGCGCGTAGTCGAGCGCGCGCGCGACCTCGCTCAGCACCAGCGCCGTGACCGCGTGCGGCAGCCGCGACCCTCGCGTGTGAGCATCCTCGAGCACACGAACGAGGCTCGGCCCATCCACGAACTCGAGCAGCAAGTAGTACTGCCCATCGTCGTGACGGAAATCGAGGACCTGAGCGATGTTGCCGTGCCTCAGCTGCGCGGTGATGCGTGCCTCGTCACGGAACATGTCGATGAACTCACGCTCGTGCGCGAGCTCGGGCAGCACGCGCTTGATGACGACCTCGCGTGAGAACCCATCCGCACCGGCGACGCGCGCGAGAAGCACCTCGGCCATGCCGCCGCGTCCGATCGTTCCGATGATGTCGTAGGGGCCGATGCGCCCGCCGGCCGTCGCGCGTGCGCTGGTCATGGCCGCGCTCCTGCCTCGGCACGGAGCGCGCGCGACGCCGTGGCCCCGATGCGATCGAGCGGCACGACGTGGCTGGCCGCGCCGAGGCGCGCCGCCGCACGCGGCATCCCGAAGACGCGCGAGGTGGCGGCGTCTTGCGCGATCGTGACCCAGCCCGCCTCTCGCAGTGCGAGCAAGCCGGCCGCGCCGTCGCTGCCCATCCCCGTGAGCAAGGCGGCGGCACCACGAAGAAGCGGCGCGGCGGCCAAGCTCAGTAGCAACACGTCGATGCACGGATGAAACGGATTGCTCGGATCGAGCGCGCGATAGCGAACGATGCCACGCCGATCGACGAAGGGCTGGCGATCGGAGCGCACGACCAAGACGCACTCGCTGTCGAGCGCGCGGCCCTCGTCGGCGACCTCGACCCGACGCCGCGTGCTCGTGGCGAGCCAGCTCGCGAGCCCGGCCGTGAAGGGCGTGTCGATGTGTTGGGCGACGATCACGCGCAGCGGGAGATCGAGCGAGAGTCCACCGAGCACCTCGGCGAGCGCGTCCGGGCCGCCCGCCGATGCCGCGATCGCGAGCACGGGAGCCTCGCGCGCCCGCGGTGGAGCTGCGCTCGGCCCGGCACCACGCCGATGGCGCGCGAGGATCGACACCAACGCGTCGGGCGTTCGCGCCACCTCGATTCCACCGCCCGCGATCGCGCGATAGATCGACTCGACGCCGAGGGTCGGGTCCGCGACCATCAAGACCACGGCGACACCGCGATCGGCGATCTCGCGGGCGCAAGCGGCTGCATCGAGCGCGCCGTGCGCGACGACGACGAGAGGCACCGACCCACTCTTGGCCACGAGCTCGCTCGTCGTGGTCGCGGCGAACAGGAGCTCCACACCGGCCTCGCCGGCCAGGCGGCGCAGCGTGGCCATCTCGGCAGCCTCCCCGGCCGCGATCCCGATCTTCATCGGCCGTCCCCGATCAAGGTCCGCACGGCGTTCGCGAGCTGGTCGTCGTGGAAGCTGCTCTTGGCGAGATAGTGATCGGCGCCGACCTCGAGCCCGCGCATCCGATCGTCGTCACCCTCCTTGTACGAGACGATGATCACGGGAAGCTTTGCGAGGCGCGCGTCGCTGCGGATGGTCCGTGTGAGCTCGAGGCCGTTCATGCGCGGCATGTCCACGTCGACGACGGCGAGGTCGTAGTGGCCGTTGCGCAGCATGGTCCAGCCTTCCACACCATCGACCGCGACGTCCACGTGGTAACCGCGTGCCCCGAGCAACTGACGCTGCACCTCGCGCACGGTGACGGAGTCGTCCACCACGAGGACGCGCTTCTGTGTTCCGGCCTCGATCGTGCGCGCCGCACGCAGGAGCGTCCGACCCCGCCGACGCGAGAGCTTCTCGATCGAGAGCATCAGGTCGTCCACGTCGAGCACCAGCGTCGGCGAGCCGTCGGCGAGGAGCGCGGCCGCGGCGACGTCGGGGACACGACCGAGGCGTGGATCGAGCGGACGCACGACGAGATCGTCTTCTCCACGCGTTCCGTCCACCACGAGTCCATAGCGGGCGTCGTCGTCTCCGAGCAGGACGAGCGTGAGGTCGCCGGGCTGCGCCGTGGGCTGGCCGAGCTCGAGCACTTCGTCGGCGCGGATGACGCCCACGTTCTCGCCATCGAGCTCGACGTAGTCGCGGCCCTCCGAGTTGTGCACGTCGCGGGGAGACACACGCACCACGCGACCGGCGTGGGCCAGCGGCAGCGCGAAGGTCTCGCCCGCGATGACCACCAGGAGCGCGCGCACCACGACACGCGTGACCGGGAGCGTCAGCTCGAAGCGCGTGAACTTTCCGACCTCGCTCGTGAGCGAGATGCGACCGCTCAGGCGGCTGCACTCGGTGCGCACGGCGTCGAGCCCCACGCCGCGCCCGGAGTGAACGCTCACGTCCTTCGCCGTCGAGAACCCGGGAAGAAAGAGCATCTCGAGCAGCTCGGCGCGACCGAGGCTGCGTGCGGTGAGCGGATCGAGCAGCTGGCGTGCGAGCACCGTGGCGCGGATGCGCTCGTGATCGATGCCGCCGCCGTCGTCCGTCACGACGAGCGAGAGCTGCCCGCGAGCGTGGTTGAGAACGACACGGATCGTCCCCTGTCGTGGCTTTCCGCACTCGGCGCGGACGCTCTCGGCCTCGAGCCCATGGTCGAGCGCGTTCACCAGGAGGTGATGCAGCATCGGCTCGACCGACGCGAGCACGTCGCCATCCACGAGCGTGGCGCCGCCCGTGACCTCGAGCTTCGCGTTCTTGTTCAGCGCGCGCGCCGCGTCGCGCACCTGTCGACGCATCGAGGGCAAGAGCTGCGCGAACGGACGCTGACGCGCGCGCAGCGACTCCACGTAGAGACGCTCGCCTGCATCGAGCAAGCGCTCGAGGCCTTGGCCGGCGCTCGCTTGCGCGTCCGCCAAGAGGCGCGTCACGTGCGAAGCCTCTTGGGCGATCTGTTCGATGAGCGTGACGCTCGCGGAATCCCCGGATGCGCGTGCGCGCTCGCGTAGATCGAACACGCGGGCGACGACGCGCGTCTGTGCGCGCTCGACCGCCGCGGTACTGCGAGACCACGCACCGAGGCGTCGCGCCTCGACGACGGTCTCGCCCGCCAGACCGAGCAAGCGACTGAGGCTGTCGGCGCTCACGCGGAGTGCGCGCGCATCGTGGGCCCCGGTGCCGCTCGCTTCCGCGCCGGGCGGACGGAGGCTCGGCGCAGATCCGCTCGGCGCGCGGCTCGCTGCCTCCTCCGAGCGTCGAAGCGTCGCGAGGACGTCCTCGAGCGCGCCGTGCGTGCGGATGAGCCACTTCGCAAGCTCGCCCACGGGGACGCGCGTGAGCTCTGCGAGCAGATCGACCAGGCGAAGAAGCGCTTGGATCTCGCTCGATCCGAGCGCGCGGCCACGCTGCGCAGCCGTCAGCGTGTCTTCGGCACCGTGCAGCACCGCGACGAGCTCGCCGAGCCCCACGATGCGCGCCGCACCCTTGAGCGAGTGCGCGATGCGCATCGCCTCTTCGCCTTCACGCGCGTGGTCGCCCCCGGCCTCCAACGCGAGCACGAGCTCTTGGAGGCGCGGCGCCGCGCCGTCGACCTCGGCCACGAAGAGCGCGAGCAGCTCGGGCTCGACCGCGACGATCATGTCGGGACGCACCGACGCGGAGCGCTTCCCCTCCGCGCTCGCCGCGCCGTCGCCGAGCGCGAGCGACGCCAAGAGGCCGATGAACTCCGTGCGCGTCGCACGAGACCAATCGGGCCAACGATCGGGCGACTCGAGAGCGCCCGCGCGAACGAGATCGAGGATCCGTGCGAGCGAAGGAACCGCGCGCTCGCCGATCGGTTGCCCTCGTTCCCACGCCGCGATCGCATCGGCCACCGCATCGGCCACGCGCCGCAAGCCCTCGAACTGGGCGCGCCGCGCCTCGGCGCCGATCGCGCTCCACCCCGCGACGAGCTCACGCGAGCGCTCTCCCAAGCGTGCTCGGTCCGACGCACTCGCAGCGATCTCGTTCGCGATGCGCGCGACCTCGTTCGTCAGGCGGGCGTCGCTCATGCGAGGGTCCGCTCGAGCGAGACGAGGAGCCGATCGACGTCGAGGAGCGACCAGGGTCGATCACCGAGGCGCACGATCCCACGCACGTGCGTGTCGAGCGCAGCCGAGACCGTGGCGGGCGGATCCCCGATGAGGCCGACGTCGGCTTCGCGGAGCGTGACGCGCTTGGCGTGGAATGCGCAGCGTCGCGCTTCGTCACCCACCACGACGAGGAGCGGCTCGCCGGGATCGCGATCGGGCGGGAGACCCAGCACGACCGAGAGCGAGAAGCAGGGCTCGAGCCTGCCCTGCACGTTGACGAGGCCGACGAACGCAGCGCCCGTGCGATGCGGCACGCGGCGAACGGGCCGGGTCACGCTCACCTCGACGATGCGCTTGGCCTCGAGCGCGAGGCTCGTCCCGCCGACGTCGAACGTGATCACGGAGAACGTCTGCGATGCGGTCTCGGCTTCACCGAGGCGTGGCGCCGCGACTCCGACGGCGGTCGATGCCTTGGTGTGGCCTGCGCTCGTGGGGGCTCGTGTCGTGCCGCCGCTCGTCTTGGCGATCGTCGTCGTCGCGTCGACGTCGAGGCGCGAGAGGAGCTGGTGTGCCGCGATGACGAGCACCGGGCACTCGCGGCAGTGCACGCGCTCCACCAGCTCGGGGCAGCTGCGATCGCCACCGAGGACGCCGATGATCGACCAACAGCGCTGGGCTGCGCGGGCCTTGGCCTCGTCGCGGTTCATCCGTGCCTCGCGCGCGCCAGCGCCTCGACGAGTGCGTCGGCGCGCCCCGTCTCTCCACGCGCGCGCAGGGCCGTCGCGAGGGAGACGGCCGCGACCTCGTGCGATGCGTCGAGATACACCGCTCGCTGCCAGGCACGCAGCGCGTCTTCGGCGCGACCTCGCGCGCTCTCGATGGTGCCGAGGAGCGCGTAGGCCTCGGCGCCGCCGCGCAGATCGACCGCGTCACGCACGGCGCGCTCGGCGTGGGCGATCGCCTCGTCGAGAGACCCGCGATCGGCGAGCGCGCGGGCGACCTCGAGCGGAGAGGCCAGAGGAGCTGCGGGCACGATGGCGGTCGGTGGAACGTATGCACGCTGCGCCTCGACGAGGGCGTCGCGTGGCGCGCGCAGCACGCTCGACGCCGCGCGAAACGCCAACGCGCTCGCTGATCCCGAGCGCTCGAACCCGGGCAGCTCCTCCGCGTGTCCGAGAAACAGGAGGCCTCCGGGCGCGACCATGCGAGAGATCACCCGCCCGATCCGTCTACGCGCGTCCATCGTCAGGTACACGATGAGGTTGCGACAGAGCACGACGTCGAAGGGCGCCTCGTCCTCGAGCGCGCTCTCGGTGATCAGGTTCACCTTGCGGAACCGCACCGCATCGCGCAGCTCCGGAGAGACCTCGCGAGCGCCCTCGGCATCGGCGGGCTCGAGCGCGTCGCTCTCCCATCCCGTGTACGTCGATCGAAACGAAGTCGCCGCGTAGCGAGCCGCCTCGGCACGCGCGAGCGCTCGGTCGCTCACGTCGACGCCGAGGATGGTGCACGCCTCGAGCGAGAGGCCGGCCTCTCGCAGCGCGATCGCGCACGAGTAGGCCTCTTCTCCGGTCGAGCAGGGCGCGCTCAGCACGCGCAGCGCTCCGCCTCGTTCGCGCGCGAATGCCCGCAGTGCTTCGAACGCGGCAGGGTCGCGAAAGAACCACGTCTCGTGCACGAGGACTTCTTCGACCAGCTCTTCCCAGGCCACGCCCCGGGCCTTCGCGCGCGTGAGGGCGGCCAGGTCCACGTCGTCGAGTGCGATCCCGAGATCGCGCTCGATCCGCGCACGCTCGCCGGCGCTCTGCCTCACGCCCGCTCCTCGTCGTGCTCTTCGAAGAGCAGTCGATCGATGTCGCGTGGCAGCAGCCGATCGATCTCGATCATCTGGACGCCGAGCTCTTCCTCCTGCGCGATCGATCCGAGGAACTCTTGCCCGGCCAGGCGCAGCCCCGGCGCCGTGCGCGTCTCGGAGATGTCGGTCACGCGCGTCATGCCCGACGCGAGCAACCCGAGAAGGCGCGTGACCTTTCCCCGCGTGTGCTCCACCAGCGCGACACGACTCGCCGCGCCGACGGGACAGGCCTCGCGCGCGATGAGGCGGTTCACGTCGACGAGCGGTACCCACGCGCCTTCCCAGGCGAAGAGGCCCGTGATCCACTCGGGCGCGCCCGGCACGACGCGCACGTCGGGCCTGCGCACGACCTGCACGATGCGCGACGCAGGCACGCCGTACGACTCGCCCGCGACCTCGAAGACCAAGGCGAGCATCAGCCGACCGAGAAACGTGAGACGTCCTCGCGCAGCGACGTCACGGCTTGCTCGAGCCCACCCGATGCGAGCTTCAGGTCGGTGACGACGGCCGCCGTCTGCGACGCGCCGTCCTTCAGCATGCCCATCGCCTCGCTGATCTGCCGGGCGCCCAGCGCCTGCGCCTGCATGCCTTCGGACGCCGACTCGATGCGCGAGGTGAGCGACTGCATCTGACGAATGACCTCGCCCAGCTGATCGGCGACGCCGCTCGTCGTCGTGGCGACGCGTCGAACGTGCTCAGCGAAGCGATCCATCTCCATCACGCCCGAGCCGACCGCGCTCTGCATCTGTCGGACCATGTGCTCGATGTCGAGGCTCGCCACGGCCGACTGATCGGCGAGGCGTCGAATCTCGCGCGCCACCACGAGGAAGCCGCGCCCTTGTTCGCCCGCCTTCTCGGCCTCGATCGCCGCGTTCACGCTCAAGAGGTTCGTCTGCTCGGCGACCTTGCTCATCGTGGTCACGACGCCGGTGATCTCGGTCGCGCGATCACGAATGGTCGAGAGCTTGTCCGAGACGGAGATCGTCGCCTTCTCGAGCGACTCGACCGAGGTGCGCATCTGTCCCAGGCCCACGCGACCGCTCTCGGCGACGTCGGCCGCGCGCCCCGAGAGACTGGCGACCTCCTCCATCGTCTTCTGCAGGCCCTGGCTCGTGACCGAGATCTCCTTGCTCGTCGCCGCCGTCTCGGCCGTCGAGCTCGAGAGCGTCTGCACGAGCCCGTCCTGATCACGGCTCGCGCCCGCCAGCTGTGCGGCCGTCGTCGTGAGCGTGATCGAGGCCTGCTTCACGCGCGTCACGAGCGAGCTGAGGCTCGCGGTCATCGTGCGGATCGCGTCGGTGAGATCCGCCGTGTCCGCCGCCGCGCCCTTGTCGACGACGGGCGAGAGATCTCCGCCGGCCACGCGTCGCGCGACGGCCGTGACGGACGCGATCTGCGTCTGTAGATCGCCGGTCGCGCGCTGGACGATGCGCGCGGCGATCAAGAGCACCACGACGACGAGCGCCGAGAGCCCGGCCAGCACGTAGAGCGCGCGCTGCATCGTGTCGTTCGCCGATCGTTCTTCGCTCGCGGCCTGCACGTTCGCGAGCTCGACCGCGTCGTCGATCGCGGCGCGGTGGCTCGCGTAGAGCGCCTCGAGACGCCCGTCGAGCACCTGTCGCGCGCGCGCTTGGTCACCCGACTCGAGCGCGGGGATCAGGTCGCGTCGAGCGGTCTCGAAGTACTCGTGGGCCGGTGCGTACGATCGCACGGTCAGCGCGTTGCGGAGATCTCCGGAGGCCAGCTCCTGGAGCCAGTGCGCGTGTCGCGCGTCGAACTCGCTCTCCAGCGTGGCCAGGCGTCGGATGAGCTCGCGACGGGTGTCGGGGTCGGAGCTCGACACCGCCTGGTGTGCGATCAGGTGCGACTCGATGATGTACTCGGGCGGAGGAAGCACGTCCGCCACGAGGTCCTTCATCCGGACGATGCGCGTGTAGACGGGCCCGTTGACGCCGACGTCCGTGACCGTTTGCCAGGACTCGAACGCGAACCCTCCGAACGCGACGAGGAACACGAGCCCGAGCCAGAGAAGCTTACGAGAGAGAGGTAGCCGGTCGAAGAACGCCATGGGCGCCCAGTCTCGCGTGCGCGCCTCGCTCGCCGCAAGACCTGCGGAATTGTTCGCATGTGCCTGTTGCGAGCGCGACCGGCGACTCACGCCAGAGGTCGGCGTGAAACCAGGCGGACGCATCCTTTTAGCCGTTTATTTTCGGGTAGGCGCCCGCCGTCAGCGTTACGGTGCGGCGACTCGGGTACATGAGGAGGTTCGATGAGACGGCCGTCTGCGACCGCGACTGGATGCGCGGCGTTACTCTTCTCCTCCTGCTTCTGCCTCACCATCTCGGTCGCGGCCGCCCAGGACGGTGCGACGAGCGTCGCGCCTGTCGATGAAGCGACGCCGCCCGCGAGCACGGACCCCGAAGCACCGCCCTCTGCCGTGCCGCCGACCGAAGCCCCGCCGCCAGAGCAAGACCTCGAGGTCGGCGGCACGGCCGACGAAGGTCACGACTGGCTCGACGATCTCTCGATCCGCGTGTTCGTCGATGCGTACGTCGCCGGGCACTGGACGCTGCAGGGTCCCTTCCAAGGGAACCACGACGCGCAGCTTCCGCAGCGCGTGTACGACACGACCGGAGGTCCGACCGTCAACCTGATGGCGCTCGACATCTCGTACGCGCCGCAGCCGATCGGTGCGACGCTCGGCATCCGCTTCGGCACGGGCATGCCGCGCTGGATCGGCACGGCGAGCGGGCTCCCGACTGGCATGCAGGTCCTCCAGCAGGCGTTCGTGAGCTGGCGACCCATCTCGCAGTTCCAGATCGACTTCGGCGAGTTCACCACCAACTACGGCGCCGAGGTCGCGGAGACCTGGCAGAACGTCACCTACACGCTCGGCTCGCTCTTTCAGCTCGTACAGCCCTTCTATCACGCGGGATTTCGCGCCGTGTGGCAGCCCGCGGACTGGATCTCGATCACCGCGCTCGCCGTGAACGGCTACAACAACATCGTCGACAACAACGACGGCAAGACCGGCGGCCTGCAGGTCACGCTCAACTTCGCGCCCGTGCTCGTGACGTTCGGCTATCTGACCGGCCCCGAGCAGGCGGCCGTCGCGGCGCTACCAGGCATGCCGGATCCTCGCGTCGATGGGCGCCTGCGTCACCTCCTCGACGCGGTCGTCACCCTCGATCTCGCTCCCGTGCGCCTGGTGTTCAACGCCGACTACCGCACCGAGGACATGGGCGGCACCTGGTCCACCCTCTTCAACCCGAACCCGCTCATCCCCGATCACGTGAGCGCGCCCGGCAGCCCGCAGTACCAGACGCTCTGGGGCGTGAGCCTCGGCGGGAACTATCGAATCCTTCCCGAGTTCGGGATCGGCGCGCGCGTCGAGTACGTCGGTCAGCCCGACATCGACGTGAGGTTCGGTCGCGACCTCGTCACGGGCACGTTCACCATCGACATCCTGCCCGTCGAGCACCTGGTGATCCGTCTCGACAACCGGATCGACTGGCTCAGCGGGCCGATCTTCGCCGATCACACGGGCATGGGCGCGATGCAGTACGTGGCCAGCTCCGTCCTCGGCGTGGTCGTGCACTCGGACTGACCTGGCTCGCGTCGCGACCGCTACCCGCCATCCGCACCGAGTGATAGCGTCGCGCCTCGAACCGGAGCCTGCGCGATGAAAGAAGACGCCGCCGGAGATCTGATCGAGGGATACGAGCTGCTCAAGATCATCGGGCAGGGCGGAATGGCGGTCGTGTGGAAGGCGCGCTCGAGCGACGGCGAGTTCGTCGCGATCAAGCGCCTCATTCCCTCGCTCGAGCGCGATCCCGTGTTCGTGAAGATGTTCCTCGAG
>JAYVCF010000150.1:0-8901 GCA_043750095.1 Deltaproteobacteria bacterium | reverse complement strand
CATCGAACCAGGATAGCGCACCACGCCTGTTACATTGCGCGCCCTATGCTCGTGATGACCTCCGGCTCCCATCGGGAGCCGCTCGCTCCGCTCACCGTTCCCTCGCGGCCGCTTCGCCGAGACGAGCTGCGCATACGCGTCCGCGCCGTGGGCGTGAACCCCGTCGACTGGAAGATGCGCGAGGGCGGACCGCTGCGCTTGGCGTACATGCTGCTCGGTCCGCGCTGGCCCTTCGTCACGGGCGTCGACTTCGCGGGCGAGGTCCTCGAGGTCGGTCCGGCCGGCGGATCGATCGCGGTCGGGACGCGCGTCGTGGGCGGAACGAACTTCTCGCGCGGTCAGTACGGCAGCTACGCCGACGAGGTCATCGCGCGGCCCGATCAGGTCGTGGAGATCCCGGGCGCCGTCTCGTTCGAGGCCGCCGCGTGCTTGCCGATCGCGGCGGTCACGCCCTGGATCGCGCTCACGGAGCATCGAAAGACAGGCCCCGGGCAGCGCGTGCTCGTCCTCGGCGCATCGGGCGGTGTGGGCCTCTTCGGGCTCCAGATCGCCAAGATGCTCGGCGCCAAGCCCGTCGGCGTCTGCTCGGCGCGCAACGTCGCGCTGGTCGAGCGCCTCGGTGCCGTCGCGATCGACTACGGCAAAGGCGATCCGCTCGAAGCGGCGCGCGCGCACGGACCCTACGATCTGATCCTGCACGCGGTCGGCACGGCGACCTACCCGCTCGGCAAGTGCCGCTCGCTCCTCGCGAAGGGCGGACACGTCGAGCTCGTGGTCATTCGTCCCGCGGACTATCTCGCGGTCGCGTTTCTTCGCTCGGTGAAGACGGTGCTCGGAGCCCCCACGCGTGAGCGGCTCACGCCACTTCTCGCAGCGCTCGCGCGCGGGGATCTCGAGCCGATCATCGAAGAGAAATTCCCGCTCCTCGAGGCCGAGCGCGCGCACGAGCGATCACGCGCCGGCAAGGTCGTGGGCAAGCTGCTGCTCACGCCCTAGCTAGAGAGAGATCTCGCGCGCCGAGCTCCGGTCGAGATCAGGGCGCGAGGAAGACGTCCTGCACCCAGCCGCAGGTGCCACCGTGCAGGCAGGGCTGGCCCGTGGCCGCGCCCGCACCGTCGCTCACCGGGGTGAGGATGGGCGCGCCCGACGAGGTCACCTCGACGAAGTCCCAGAGCACGCCCTGCGCATCGCGCGTGTGGAAGTACGCCTGCACTCGGTCGCCGTCGTGGAGCCAGGCCTTCGTCGTGCTGTTCTGTGCCCAGTAGAGATACGCGCCGAACGGGTAGACGAAGAAGAAGTCCGGGTCGGTGCCGTTCGCGAAGCAACGCACGCTCGGATCGGGTGGCGTGCGTGTCGTGCACACGTGGCTCGAGGGCGCCGTGACCCTGCGCTGCCACGCGCTCGGCGTGAGCGTGCCCCCGGACATCGCGCCGCACGCGGCTCGCCCGCAGTCGTCACCGCCTTCGTCGCACGGGTTCGTCGCGGCGCACGTCGAGTTCGTTCCAGCACACGAGGTGGTCGCGCCGCATGCGCTCGTCACCTCGAAGTCGAGGCCGGCAGGTCCGAGCGCGCACGGATGCGAGGGATCGCTGCCCGCGAACACGAGCCGCGTGAAGTCGGCCGGAATCCAGCCCTGCATGTGGCTGGCGCCCGAGTACGCGTAGCCCCAGACGAAGCCCGCTTGCCTCGGACGCATGGGAGGACTCGAGCTGCTGCACGCCGCGCGCGCGGGATCGCCGCACGTGAGCGTTCCGGGAGAGCAGTCGCCGCTCGGCGGGTCGTACCAAGGACCGCTCGACGAGAGACCGACGTACGCACCCGCGTGCACGATCTGGAGCTGCACGCCCGAGCGCGTCGGGCCCGCTGCGAAGATGGCACCCGCCGCGCCGTCGTAGTCGCCGCTGAACATCGGGATGTCGGCGCGAACGCGGAACGGGTAGTAGCCGACATTCACGCCACGCGCGGTGTACGCCTCGTGCAAGTTGCCGCAGAGCCCACCGCCGTTCGTCGTCGCGACCTCGGTCGGGATGCACGACGAGATGCAGCGGTGATCGGCGCCGCAGCTCGTTCCGGTCGCGCACGTGCCGCAGGAGTGAGCCACACCGCACCCGTCGACGACATCGCCGCACTCGTACGCCATCCCCGCGCAGTCGACGCTGGAGCTGCACGACCACGCGTCGAGCGCGACGCTTCCCGCGTCGAGCACGGCCGCGTCGATCCCCGTGCTGGCGGCGTCGCGCTCGGATCCGCCGTCGGACCGCACGCCCGAGTCGATCCTCGTGCTGCCATCGGCGCCCCGGGCATCGCTCGGCGGCGACCCGGAGTCCGTCATCGTGCTGCTCGCGCTGCACCCGAAGAGCGCCACGACGACGAGACCGAAGAGAACCGCGCGCGCCATCAGAGAATGAACCGCGAGAGGTCGTCGCTCTTGAGGAGCGGCGAGAGCGTCTCTTCCACGCGCTTGCGATCGAACACGATCTCCACCTCGCCGAGCTCCGGCGCGCGAAACGAGAGATCTTCGAGCAGCGCCTCGAGGATCGTGTGCAGGCGCCGCGCGCCGATGTTCTCGGCACGCCTGTTCGCCTCGGCTGCGACCTCGGCCATCGCCTCGACCGCGTCGTCGGTGAACACGAGCTTCACCCCCTCCGTCAGCAGCAGCGCCTCGTACTGCTTGGTGAGCGCGTTCTTCGGCTCCTTCAGGATGCGGACGAAGTCGCCCTTCTCCAGCGAGTCGAGCTCGACCCGGATCGGAAAGCGCCCTTGCAGCTCGGGAATGAGGTCGGAGACCTTCGCGACGTGGAACGCGCCCGCGGCCACGAAGAGGACGTGATCGGTCTTCACCTGGCCGTACTTCGTGCTGACCGTGCTGCCCTCGACGATCGGCAAGAGATCGCGCTGCACGCCCTCGCGCGACACGTCGGGCCCGGACTGCGCTCCCTGACGCCCGGCGATCTTGTCGATCTCGTCGAGGAACACGATGCCGCTCTCCTCGGTGCGCCTCACGGCTTCGCTCTTCACGCGATCCGGATCGACGAGCTTCTGCGCCTCCTCGGCCTCGAGGAGCGGGCGCGCTTCCTTCACCTTCATCTTCCGGCGCTTCGTCTTTCCCTTCATGCCGGGGAGCTGCGAGAACATCTCGCTCAAGCTCTGCTGCATCTCCTCCATGCCCTGGCCACCGCCGCCACCGAAGAGCTGGAGCAGAGGTGGGCCCTCCCCCGCGATGTCGAGCTCGAGTGGCTCGTCTTCGAGCTCGCCCGCACGCAGGCGCGCTCGGATGTCGTTCGACTTCGTGTCGTCGACCCGCGACTGCGCGGAGCCAGGCGCGGGCGTGACCAAGAAGGGACCGAAGGGCGTGGTGCGCGTCGCCTGCACCGGCGAAGCGGACGAGGGCGGCGGCCCCGAGAGCAACGTCACGAGCCGCTCCTCCGCGGCATCCTGCGCGCGCATGCGGACGTTCTCCGTCTCCTCGGCGCGCACGAGCAACATGGCGTTCTCGACGAGGTCGCGCACGATCGACTCGACGTCGCGGCCCACGTAGCCGACCTCGGTGAACTTGCTCGCCTCGACCTTCACGAAGGGCGCATTCGCGAGCTTGGCGAGCCGCCGCGCGATCTCCGTCTTGCCGACGCCGGTGGGGCCGATCATCAGGATGTTCTTCGGTGCGATCTCGTCGCGGAGCTCGGGGGCCACGCGCTGACGCCTCCACCGATTGCGAAGCGCGACGGCGACCGCCTTCTTGGCCTTCTGCTGGCCCACGACGTAGCGATCGAGCTCGCTGACGATCTCGCGCGGGGTGAAGTCGCGCGTCACGCGCCGCCCTCGGGCATCGTCTCGACCGTGATCTCCGCGTTGGTGTAGACACAGATCTCGCCGGCGATGCGCAGCGACTCGCGCGCGATCTCGGCCGCGCTCATCGGAGTGTGCAAGAGCAGCGCACGTCCGGCCGCGAGCGCGTAGGTGCCGCCCGATCCGATCGCGAGCACGGAGCCGTCGCCCGCGCGATCGGGCTCGATCACGTCACCCGTTCCCGAGATGAGCAGGGTGCTCGTCGCGTCCATCACCACCAGCATCGCCTCCAGGCGCCGCAAGAAACGATCGGTGCGCCAGTCCTTGGCGAGCTCGACCGCCGCGCGCACGAGGCCGTGCTTGTGCTCTTCGAGCTTGGCCTCGAAGCGATCGAGCAGCGTGAACGCGTCGGCACTCGCTCCCGCGAAGCCTGCGATGACGCGACCTCCCGCGATGCGTCGCACCTTGCGCGCGGAGGACTTCATCACCGTCTGGCCGAGCGAGACCTGCCCATCGCCAGCCATGGCCGCGCGATCACCGCGACGAACCGCGACGATGGTGGTGGATCGAAAGGTGTTGGCGTCGTTGGTTTGCCGCATGAAGCGTCCGCATCGTTCGGTCGCGCGGCGGCAGTGTCAAGACGCGCCGATTCTTCGCGTTGGTTGGACAACTGGCGCGACGATCGATTCCCGATGAACTCCGCGCTCGCTCTGACCCCGCTCGCCGATCAGGTAGAACGCTTCGTGCGGCACCTCGCCCACGAGAAGCGCGCGCCCGAGCGCACCCAGGAGACCTACGGTCGCGCGCTCGACGAGCTCTGCGCGTTCGTGGTCGAGAAGCGGCTTCCCTTCGATGCGACCAAGCTGACGCACATCATGCTCCGCGGCTTTCTCGCCGAGCTCTCGCGGCGCGGAAACGGAAACGCCACCATCGCGCGCAAGCTCGCGACGCTGCGCTCGTTCTACAAGTACTTGCGGAGGCAGGGCCTGGCGGACGCGAGCCCGGCGGCGCGGCTCGACACGCCCAAGGTCGTTCGCCCGCTGCCGCGCTTCCTGACGGTGGACGAGGCGAAGAACGTGATCGAAGCGCCCGCGTCCGATCCGACGCACGAAGAGCCGCTGCGCCTGCGCGACGCGCTCATCCTCGAGCTGCTCTACGGCGGCGGGCTTCGCGTGTCGGAGCTCGCCGGGCTCACGCTCTCGAGCGTGGATCGCGCGGCGCGACGGATGCGTGTGATGGGCAAAGGTCGGAAGGAGCGCATCGTTCCTTATGGTGAGCCCGCAGCGCTCGCGATCGAGGCCTGGCTCGCCATCCGCACGACGCTCCTCGTGGGCGCATCCGACGCGCTCTTCCTCGGCGCGCGCGGGACCAAGCTCACGGTCCGGCAGATCCAGAACGTCGTGCGACGTCAGGGTGCGCTCGGCGCGGGCCGCTCGGATCTCCATCCACACGCGCTCCGCCACACGTGCGCGACGCACCTGCTCGACGCCGGCGCCGACCTTCGCTCGATCCAGGAGCTGCTCGGTCACGCGAGCCTCTCGACCACGCAGCGCTACACACACGTCAGCACCGATCGACTGATGGCCGTCTACGACACGGCCCACCCGCTCGCGAAGACCGGCAGCGACCAGCGCTGACGTCCGGAAACCGGGCAGGCTCGTTCGGATCCCCGGATGCCTGGGCCGGATTCCTGTCCTTCCGCGTCTGGCGCGAGAGGCACGGCTCGTGCTCATGATCGCCCCATGGGGACGGACATCGCGAGTGAGGTCGCCCGCACGCTGGCCGGGCTCGGCGCAGTACGCCTGGACGCAACGCTCGACGCCGGACGCGCGGCGACTCTCGCGCTGGCGGTCCAGGGCACCTCCACGCGCGTGACCTCGTTGCCATCGATCCAGATGGGCGGCGCGGCCGCCACGAGCGACCTCGAGATCATCGGCATGCTCGGCGAGGGCGGGATGGGCATCGTCGAGCTCGCACGCCAGCGCTCGCTCGGGCGTGACGTCGCCATCAAGCGCTTGCGCGATCCTGACGACGCGACCGCCGTGGCCGCGTTGCTCGGTGAGGCCTCCATCACGGGCGCGCTCGAGCATCCTGGCATCGTGCCCGTGCACGCGCTCGGTCGTGATGCGTCGGGCCGACCCCTGATGGTCATGAAGAAGATCGACGGAGTCACGCTCCGCGCCCTTCTCGACGACGACGCGAACGAAATTTGGCGCGAGCATCCGGATCGGATCGGATACGTCGTCGGCGTCGCGCGCCGGCTCTGCGACGCGCTCGGCCTCGCGCACGCACGCGGCTACGTGCACCGCGACGTGAAGCCCGAGAACATCATGCTCGGCGCGTACGGTGAGGTGAGCTTGCTCGACTGGGGTATCGCCATTCGCACGGGCGAGGTGCTTGCCCCGAACGCGATCGCGGGAACGCCCGTCTACATGGCGCCCGAGATGCTGCGGCCTGCGTCGGGCGAGCTGGGCCCACCGACCGATGTCTTCTTGCTCGGCGCGACGCTGCACGAGTGCGTCACCGGCAAGCCGCCGCACGAAGGCAACACGCTGCTCGCGGTGCTCGCGTCCGTCGCAGAGCCGCGCACGCCGACCTACGGAGACGACGTGCCCGAGGAGCTCGCCTCGCTGCTTCGTCGCGCGATGCATCCCGCGCCGACCGAGCGCTTCGCGGACGCGCGCGCTCTCGGCCGGGCGCTCGATGCGTTCGTCGTGCATCGCGCCGCCGCCAACCTCGCGCGCACGGCCGAGGAACGTCTCGCTGCGCTCGAGACGGCCATCGCGCGCGCGGCGCCGGCGAACGAGGTGCACGGTATCTTCCACGAGTCGCGCTTCGCCTTCGAGCACGCGCTCCGGGAGCATCCCGAGCACGTGGGCGCGAAGCGTGGAAGGGAGCGCGTTCTCTCCGTGATGGGGGGCTATGCGCTCGCACAGCGCGAGCGAGGCGTTCTCGCCAGCATGATCGACGCGCTCGGTGTCGCGGCGAGCCAGGACTTGAAGGACGGCCTCATCGCGCTCGACCGCGAGATCGCGGCGGGCGATGCCCAGCGCGAGCGGCTGCATCGCATCGAGGCCGATCACGACATGCACGCGTCGGCGCGCGAGCGTGCGGTCGTCGTGCGCTTGGCCGCGTTCCTCATCACCGTGGGCGCGCCCCTGATCGGCTGGCTCGCCGCGACGGGACGCGTCTCGCTCGACGCGACCGCGCTGGTGGGGATGACCGTCCCGCCGATGGTGCTCGTCGGCATCGCGCTCGCGTTCTTCCGTCGGCGCATCATGAAGAACCGCGTGGATCGGCAGCTCGCGCTCTCGGTAGTGATCGCGGCCGGGCTGCTCCTCACTCACCGATTCCTGTCGGCCGTGCGCGGCTGGCCCCTCGGCGACGTGGCTTCGGGCGACAGCTTCATCATCGCCACCGCGGCGGCGCTCACCGCGCTCACGATCCGGCGCGCGTACTTCGTCGTCGCGGCGTTGTTCGTGACCGCAGGGATCGCCGCGCCCTTCTTCGGCGCGTTCGGCGTGGCGCCGATGCTCGTCGCCGTGCTCGCCAGCCTCGTGACGATCTGGGCCGCACCCACCGCGCTCCAGGCTCCCGCGCTCGGCGCAGCGACGGGCTCGTAGTCTCGGCCGCCATCAGCGCGTGACCCGACCGAGCTCCACGTCGGTGCGTAGAAACAGCGGGCTCCACGGGCCCTGCCAACCGTACGCATACGTGTGACCGTCCTCGGCGACGGCGAGCGTGAGCGTGCCGCGACCGACGCCGCCATCGAAGTCGAGCGAGATGAGGCGCGTGTCCCACTGATGGAACTCGTTGGTCGAGTCGGCGACGCGCACCGACCACGCCTCGTCCATGCCGAGCACGCGCACGGGCATGCCGACCACGATCGCCGCGTGACCCGTGAGGCCATCGCGCCGGTGATCGCGCGGCGTGGACCAGGCGATCACGTCGCCGGGCAGGAGCGCGCTCGGATGCGAGAGCCGACGCCATCCGCCCGTGTCGTCGTCCGCGCTCGCCTCGTGGATCACGCGCGCGAAGTCTTCGGCGACGGGTCGATCGCGACCGAGCGTGGCGAACGCGACGGGCGCGGCGCGCGACAAGACCCAGCCGACCATGCCCGAGCCATCGAAGTCGTAGAGCCCGACCTCCTCGTCGACCTCGGTCGCGTGGCGGAACTGCGAGGTCCGGACGTTCGCTTCCATGGTCTCGAGCGTGTGGAGGAGCGCAGCGCTGGCGTCGGTGGCCGGCGCTCCTTCGGGCGCGATCGCGAAGGGCGCGAGGCCCAACGAGAACCCGGGGATCACGTACGCCGTGTCGCGCTCCATGCGCGTGTACGCGAAGAGGCCGCCCGCGGCGAGCGCGACGATGAGCATGCCGCGCCGATGGTTGGGCCTCAACTTCTCGTCACGATGGGGCTGGCGGGAGGGCATGCGAGGCGCGAGAGTCGCAGCATCGCATGGCGAACGCGGATTTCACCTTCGTCGCGCTCCATGGGTTTGGGAGCAGCCCGCGCTCACGCAAGAACGAGCACTTTCGTGCGCACTTCGAGGCGCGCGGCGCGGAGCTCCGAACGCCCGACCTGAACCAGCCCTCGTTCGCGCGCCTCTCGTTCGCGGCGATGGTCGACGAGGTGGAGCGCACCTGGGACGTCGAGGGCCGAAGACCGCTGCGCATGATCGGATCGAGCCTCGGCGGCTACGTCGCAGCGCTCTTCGCGGCGCGTCATCCCGAGCGCGTCGATCGGCTCGTGCTCCTCTGTCCTGCGTTCGATCTCTCGGGACGCTGGCATGATCTCGTCGAGCCCGAGCGCATGCGCGAGTGGCGTGAGGCTGGCTCGCTCGGCTTGTCCGACGCGACCGGAACCAGCGTGCCCGTGCACTACGCGTTCTTTCTCGAAGGCCTCGAGGTCCCGAAGACGCCACGCGTGACGTGTCCGACGATCCTCATCCACGGACGACGAGACGAGACCGTCCCCTTCGCGCAGTCCGTGCGCTACGCCGCGGAGACTCCGGCCGTGCGCGCGCTCATCGAGGTCGACGACGGACACGATCTGCTCGCATCGTTGCGCGTGATCGACGCGCAGATCGATCGATTCTTCTTCGGATTTGACGAGAG
>JAYVCF010000149.1:0-4421 GCA_043750095.1 Deltaproteobacteria bacterium | reverse complement strand
GCCCGCCTCCCATCATGGAGGCAACGAGCAACATGGCGATTCGCTGGCAGGAGAGTCGGGCCCCGCCCGAGCGATCAATTCCGCGATGACCCATCGTATCCACCATCTTTTTCGCTCCCGCGTGGGAGCGGCTCGCGCGCGTTAGCCGTGTAGAAGCAAGAGAACCCTGGCGGAGGCGACCTTTGGGTCAGGTCAGCGACCGCACCGCGACGTGACCTGCTGGCGGTAGAAGCCCAGCTCGTCGCGCCAGTACTCGCCGTCGAAGGGCCACATCTGGTGCTCTTCGTCGACGTGAACTTCGAGACCGCCCGACTGGGACAGCTCGGTCTGCTGCTGCTGGAGCTCGGCGCTCAGGCCGCCGCGCTGGTAGGTCGCGATCTCGAGCTCGACCGTGTCGACCTGGTTCAGGAGCTCGTTGAGGTCGTCGATGAGGCGGTTGTAGCGGCCGCGCGCCAGATCGCCGGCCTGATCGATCGCGAAGCTCTTCGCGACGAAGATGTCCTGCAGGATGCGTGCACCAAGCGGCGAGTTGCGGAACTCGGCCGGCGACTCGTTGAGGCGCGCCTCTTCTTCTTCGAGCAGGCGCACGTACTCGAGGTGGCGGAGCACCGTGCGATCGGAGAGCGCCGTGGAGACGACGCCGCGGATCCGGGGCGAGAGATCCGCCTCGCCGTTGCGCACGCGCTGGAGGAAGTCGAAGAACGCTTGGTTGTCCTGGAACTGCTCGAGCTGCGCGTTGAGCTCGGCCTGCACCGGATCGTAGCGCTCGTGGAACTGCGCGATCATCGCGACCGCGTTCTCGATCTGACACGCCGAGAAGAAGACGACCGCCTTGAGGACCAGCGCCTCCGGGTAGTACGCGTCCTCGAAGTAGGGCGAGAACAGCGTGTGGATGTTGCCCATCGAGCGCGCGTACTCGTCGGCGAGGAAGAACGCCCAGCTCTCTTCGAAGAGCGCGTCGAGCCAGTACTCGCTGTTCTGACCCACGCGGTTCCACGCCTCGACGGCGTTGCCGAGAAGCCGGCCGTCGACCTCGCGCTCGCCGCTCTCCGCGTCCGTGTGGTTGGCGGCGGCGTAGTAGACGCGCGCGAGCGAGATCCACGCGAGGTCGCGCATACGCGCCGTGTCCTCGACGCCCGTCGCGCCGTGGTCGATCGCGTCGATGATGGCGCGGAACGCGGTGACGGCCGGCTGCGCCCGCCGGAGGCGAACGTGCGAGATGCCCTCGAAGAAGCGTGCGTTGACGTAGTAGCGCGAGTCTTCTGCGACGTGCTGGAAGAGCTCGATGGCGCCATCGAACTCACCCTGGCCGTAGCGGTAACGGCCCATCAGGTAGAGGAGCTGGTTGTACAGATCGGCGCTGTCGGCGTTGTTGAACTGCTCGAGATCTTCGACCGGATAGCGCCCGATCTTCTCGATGATGCCGGCCGGCTCGGGGAGCTGCGACGCGAGCTGCGCGAGCCACTGGAGCGTCTGACCGAAGTAGATGTGGCCCGTGCCCGCCTGCGTGATCTCGTCGAAGATCGCCAGCGCAGACTGGTAGTAGCGCAAGTGGTAGAGCGACTTGCCCAGGAAGAACTGCGCCTTCTGCACGTTGCCCGGCGCATCCTCCGTCTCGCCGCCGACGACGCGCTGGAACTGCACCGACGCTTCCATGTACCGCTCTTGCTGGTACAGGCGCAGCGCGTTCGCGAGCGCTTCGGACGGCGGACCCTCTTCCGGCGGAGCGGCCGTCCCGCCCAGGTCGTCGGTACTGAAGACCATGTCCTGCGCGCTCGCGATAGATGCCAGCGAGAGCAGCGCGCTCATCACCAGCACAACATGGAAAGCCCGGTCCAGCTTCATGGGGTCCTCGGTCGTCTCTCTGCCGCGAATCGCGCGGCAGCATTGGATGCGTTCGACAAAAACCAGAAGAAAATCGAGCGCTTACGTGGCAATGGTGGCGGATATTAGTGAGGCTCGGTCCTCGTTGTCAATAGCGAACTGCCGCGCGACATGCCTTGACATGCTCGACGCGCGCGACGTAGGGTCCCGCCTCGTCGCGGCCGCAAGGCCCGATCGCATGACGGTCGCCGGGTGCCTCGGCCACTCTGATGATGATCGGTCGGCTGTCGCCGACACTAGTGTCGGGATGATCGGTCGGCTGTCGCCGACACTCGTGTCGGGATGATCGGTCGGCTGTCGCCGACACTCGTGTCGGGGATGAGATGAACCACAGTAGGCAGGAGTCGGGAATGCGGGCGAGTGCAATCCTCGTAACAGTCGGACTGGGTCTGGCCGTCGGTGGCGGCGGCTGCGCGCCGGTCGGGCAAGGCGACCCGTGCACGCCCGAGGCGATCCCCGGCAACGGCTTCGCCATGAACGAAGTCTACGTCGAGACGAGCTCGGTCCAGTGCCGAACGCGCGTCTGCATGGTCTATCACCTCACCGGCAACCCCGAGTGCACCCAGGGCGATCCGCGCTGCGCCGGTGGCGGGACCGACAACCCCTGCGTGAGCGGTGGTACGCAGATCTGTGTCCAGGCCGACAATCCGGCGGTGGTTCAGATCGACGCGAACAGCCCCGACCGCGTCTTCTGCACCTGCCGCTGCAGCGCGATGGGCAACGCGGCGCTTCCGCTCTGTCAGTGCACCCAAGGCTTCCGCTGCGTTCCGGACTCGGATCCGGGCGGCGGTTACTGCGTGCCGAACGATCTCGCGCTCGTCCAGCGCATCTGCGCGAACGACGCGGAGTGCACGACGCTCGGCTCGTCGCTGGTCTGCGACCCGACGCACCACTGTCGCTGAGGCGCGGCGGCGCGGTGCCGCTGAAGCGTCCGACGACGAAGGCCACAGGCGATCGCGCGGAAGCGATCGCTGCGACCGAGCTCGAGCGCCGCGGGTTCACGATCCTCGGGCGCAACGTGCGCGTGGGCCGGCTCGAGCTCGACGTGATCGCGCAGCGCGGGAAGCTGATCGTGTTCTGTGAGGTGCGGGCTCGCGTGAGCGCGGGGATCGCAGCGCCCTACGAGAGCATCGATGCGCGCAAGATCGAGCGCCTCCGCCGCGCCGCGCTCGGATGGCTCACGCAGCGAGGGGGCACACGCGTGGACGTTCGCTTCGACGTCGCCTCGATCGTGCTCGGGCCACCCGTGTTGATGGACTACTTCGAGAACGCGTTCTGAGCGATCGACTCGAGCGCCACGCGATCACGCCGCACCGAGATCGCCAGCGAGAGCTGAGATGCCGCGCGCGCCCGATCGTGCTCGCGCCGTGAGGCGTAGCGGACCTTGTCCCAGCCGAAGTACGCGTCCTCCCACGCATCCACCGCGAAGCGCGCGGCGAGCTCGGTCGAGACGGTCTCGAGGCCCAAGATGATCGACGCGCGCTCGTCTGCCGTGAGCTCGAAGCCGCCCGCCGCGTAGCCCGCCAGCGCGTGGTGCACCACCGCGGCATCGGCGCGCGCGTCGCGTACGTTCTCGGTGCCGCGCTGCGCCCAGCTTCGGAGCGCGTCGCCGAGCTCGAAGGCCATCGTGCCGTGCGCGAGCGTGTCGAGATCGATCAGCGCGACAGCGTGCTCGAGCGACGCGTCGAAGCGCACGTTCGAGATCTTGAGATCGCCGTGCACGATCCGCTGGGGGACGTCCGGCAGCGCGTCGAGCGTTCGCGCGTGGGCGAGGATCGACTCGGCGATGGCCGCGTTGTCGGCGTGCTCGGCGTGATGGGTGCCGTCGACGAGCCAGCGCTCGAGGCGGGCGAGATGAGCGCGCGTGTCGTGGACGCCCGCGCGCGTGAAGTGAAACCGGTGCTCGAGGCTCGAGACGGCGGCGTGAAAACGCGACGCGAGCCGCGCGGCCTCGAACGCGTGCCTCGGATCCTCCACGGACGCGATGGTTCGCCCCGGGACGTAGGTGATGAGGCGCCACACGCCGTCGTGCACGACGAAGGGCTCGCCCTCGCTCGTTCGCACGAGGCGCGGTGTGCCGAGTCCCGCGCGCGCGACGTGCTCGGAGATCGCTTCGAGGTCGAGGCACACCTCACCGGCGAAGATGGCGTGCAGCCGCTGCAGCACGAAGCGCGGCTCGCCCTCGACCGCGACCTCGTACGTCTGGTTGATCAGCCCGACGTCGATCGCCGTCGTGTGTGCGGCCGCGAGCCCGTACGCGGCGAGCACCGGGCTCGGGACGGTCACTCGACGTACTCCACCTCGAGCCCGCCCTCCTCGACTTCGGCGTCCGGGTCTTCGGCGTCCGGGCGCGCCTTGCCACCGCGCGCCAGAGGCACCGCGCGCGGCAGCGGCTTGACCGGGTTCTCTCGCAGGACACGCTCGATCGCGAGCAGCAGCTCCTGGATCCCCTCGCCCGTCGCCGCCGAGAACGGCTGCACGATGCTCACGCCGCGCTTCTTCATCCCCCGCCTGATCGCCGACACGCGCGCACGCAC
>JAYVCF010000148.1:0-6992 GCA_043750095.1 Deltaproteobacteria bacterium | reverse complement strand
CCATCTCCTTGTACGCGATGCCGAGATCGAAGTGAGTCTCGGTGTCCTCGAGTCCGACCTGCGCTGTCACACCCCGCTTGAACTGCGCGAACACTTGCTCGACATCGAGCACGTCGCTGCCTGCGCGATGAGCCGGATCCGCAGGACCGAACTCGTCGGCGAGGCGCTCGGCGAGCTCGAAGCTCTGGTCGGCGCTCGGCGGGGCCGACTGCGCGGCGGACGCTGCCGCTTGGCTCGCCGTCTCGGTGACCTCGGCGAGCTTGTCGCGGATCACCGGGTGACGCGGATGCGCGATCAGCGCGTCGGCGAGCAGACCGCGCGCCTCTTCGTAGAGCCCCTGCGCGACGAAGAACTCGGCTTCGTCGAGGAGCTCCTCGACCTCGCCCGGCGCCATCGACGTGCGCGACACACGCTCGAGGCCGAAGGGGGCAGCCATGGGCGCGCTCGCTCGAAGCGGCACGCTCTCGAATTCTTCGGGACTGATGGGCGCCAGAGGATCGGGAGCCGCCGCGACGGTGCCGGTGGGCGCGTCGCCATCGTCCAGGCCGCTCTCGGTGCGAAGAACGTCGTCGCCGTCGCCGTCGCCTTCGACGCCGTCGGGGGTGCCGTACACGGTGCGCTCATCGTCGCCGAACGGGGACTCGTCGGCTTCGAGCAGGCTCGCGCGCTGGACGGCGCTCTGTTCCTCCGACGCGCGATTGCCCTGAGCTTCCTCGACGAAGAACACCTCGTCGTCGGGCGCTGGAGGTGGCGGCGGCGACGACGCGAGGGTCGCGGGCGGACGCATCGCACCCGGCGGCGGAACGAGGCGAGGAGCCGAAGAGCGCCCCGCCTTGTTGGGATCGGGAGCAAGCCTCTCGAGCCGCGCGATCGCATCGCCGTTGCCCGGATCGATCTCGAGCGCTTGCCTCAGATACAGCACCGCGACGGGCGGCTTCTCGCTCGCGAATTGATCCGCGAGCGTGACGAGCTCGGCGGCCGCTGCCGTCGTCTCCCCGCGGTCGACCAGCACGTCCTTGAGACGCTCGCGCGCCTCCACGTGGAGCGGCTCGATCTCGAGGACGCGACGCAGCTGCTCGACGACCTTCTGCTTCAAGCCGTAGCGGAGAAACACCTCGCACTCGGTCAAGAGCTTGGCGATCTGCGCCTCGCGCGCGACCTCCGGCGGCAGGCTCGTTCGCGGGGCGTCCGCCGCGGCGTACGCGGGCTCGGCCGAGGGCGGTGGCGGCGGGATCGAGTCCTCGACGATGATGACGTCGTCGTCAGCTTCCTCTTCGGCGTACTCCTCGGCGGCGTCGTCCAGATCCGCCGGGCGCTCGTGCGCGGCGGACTCCTCCTCGAGCGCCTGTGCTTCTTCTTCCGAGAGCTCTTCGCCCTCGAGCATCTCCGAGTCCTCTTCGTCCTCCTCGAGCTCGGGCAGAGGCGCCGCGCGCTGCGCCGGGCGACTGGGCTCGATCACCGCGCCCGGAGGCGGCGCCAGATCACGACGCGGCTGCGCGGGCTGCGGCGCCGCGTACGCCGCGAGCGCCTGACGCGCTTCCGCGTCGCCCGGATCGAGCGTGAGGATCCGCTTCAGCGTCAGCGCGCGCTCTTCCGGTCGCTGGGCCTCGGCGTGAATGCGCGCGACCTCGCGATAGACACTGATGGTCTTGGGGACCTGGCCGAGCTGCTCGAACGCGCTCGCGAGCATGTCGAGCGTGTGAACGTCCTTCGGATCCGCCTTGAAGCAGACCTGCAGCTTCGCGAGCGCGCGCTTGCCGTCGTTGCGATCGAGGTACATCTGCGCGAGCTCACGCGAGAGCGCCACGTCGTCGGGGCGGTGATAGAGGAGGCGCTCGGCGACCTTGAGGTAGTCGTCGATGCGGCCGCTCTGCTTGAGCAAGCCTGCGCCGGCCTCGAAGGCCTTCGCCGCCTCCGCCGTCTTGCCCGCACGCGAGAGCGCCTCGGCGTACTTGATCCGCGTAGGGATGTTGCCTTCGTCGAGCGTGACCATGCGCCCGAGCGTCGAGAGCGCCCGCTCCATGTCGCCCGCACGCGCGTACGCTCCGGCGACCATCTCGTACGTCTGGAGCGCGTCGGACACCAGCTGGAGCTGCTCGTACATCTCGGCGAGCTTCAGCTGGATGTCGAGCCGCGTCGCATCGAGCTTGAGGATCTGCTTGAAGACCGCGACGGCCTTGAGGAAGAAGCCCTGCTGCGCGTACTGCTCGGCGACGCGCGAGTACGTCTCGATCGCTTCCTTCTTCTGGCCGACCTTGTCCTGGAGGTCGCCAATCTTGAGCCACGTCCGGACGTCCTTGGGGTCCGCCTTGACGAGCTTCTGGAACTCCGCGATCGCCTTGTCGAACGCTCCTTTGGCGAGGTGCTTCTGTGCCGCCTCGAGGACTTTGGTGCGATCGACGCTCACGGCTGGTACAGACCTCGAGCGCGCACGTCACCGACGGGCCAGGCACCGGACCCAGCCCGCGGAAACTGCGCGTTTTCTAGTGTAGGTTCGCGGGGGATCGGGGGTCAAGAGCGTCGCGCACTCCGGCGCCGTCTGCTCGGGCAGGGACGACGATTCGCGCTCGATCGCACGCCCCGCCCGATGGCCACGTCGACCCCGACCTCGATCGCCATCCTTCACGGCACGTCGGGGGCGAGGCACACTCCACGCTCTTCATTTGGAGGCTTCCATGTTTCAGCGACTCTTTCTGGGTTCGGCCTGCGTCCTCGTTGCGCTTGCAGGTTGCGGCGGCGGCGTGACGGGCAGCGATGGGGGCCCTGGCTCCGACTCGGGTCCGCTGGTCGATACCGGCGTGCCGCCCGTAGACACGGGTGTGCCCCCCGTCGACTCGGGCCCGATGATGGACTCGGGCACGACCAACGGCTGCGAGCTCGGGAACACGTACCCGACCCTCGCGTTCGCTCTGGTCGGGCAGATGCCGGCGCTTCCCGTGGGCATCGCCCTCGCGCCAGGTCGGGACGACTTCTTCGTGGTCCTTCGGCGCGGCCAGGTCGTGATCGTCAACCCGACGACGGGAGTGGTGGGCGCGACGTTCCTCGACGTCTCTTCCCGCCTCGGCGGCACGCCGACCGGGATGGGCGAGTGGGGCCTGCTCGGGATCGCGTTTCACCCCGACTACGTGACCAACGGGCTGGTCTACGTCGCCTACACGGCGGCCGCCGCCGGCGCGTACGAGGACCGCGTCGCCGTCGCTATGCGCGCGACGGCAGACTCCGCGACCTTCGGCTCCGACATCTTCACGATCCCGGATCCGGCGAGCAACCACAACGGCGGCCAGCTCGGCTTCGGTCCGGACGACGGCTATCTCTACTACAGCGTCGGCGACGGCGGGATTCAGTACGACCCGATGCTGCACGGCCAGGACCACAACGAAGCGCTCGGCAAGATCCACCGCTTCCGCGTGGGACCCGGGATCGCGACCTACGAAGTTCCGGCAGACAACCCGTTCGTGGGCGGCGGCGGGCTGCCGACGATCTGGGCCTACGGCCTGCGCAACGCCTGGCGCTTCAGCTGGGACCGCCGCACGCACGACATGTACATCGCGGACGTCGGGCAGGACGCGTGGGAGGAGATCGACTTCGTGCCGGCAGGGATGGGCGCTGGCTACAACTTCGGCTGGAGCTACTGCGAAGGCACGCACGATCTCTGCGACCCGAGCACCGGCGCGTGCAACCCGAACTACGCCGGCGGCTGCGCATCGCTCTCGGGAGCTCACGCGCCGCTCACCGAGTACACGCACGCAGGTGGCCTCATGCACACCGGCGGGAACGCGTCGGTGACCGGTGGCTACGTCTACCGAGGTGCGGCGATCCCCGCGCTCCGCGGCGCCTACGTGTACGCCGACGAGCAGACGAGCTACTTCGCCGCACTGCGCAACTGCTCGGGAGCGCCGGTCACGCCGACGCTGCTGACCGGCCTGAGCGATGCCGACTGCCAGAACCCGACGACGTTCGGAGAGGACCGCGCCGGCGAGCTCTTCGTCGCCTGCTACGCGGACCGCTCGATCTATCGAATCATCGCGCCCTGAACCGCTAGGGCGCGTTCGGATCGGGCAGCGCGATCGTCAGCATGAGGGGCGCGTCCGCTAGCGGGCGCGCCTCTTGTGTTCGGACCAGGCCGCGCTCCGACGAGGGAACGACGACGAGGTCGAGCATGCGCGTCGCACCGTCTTGGCCGACGGCGAGCAGCACGACCTCGGCTGCGCCGTCGCCGTCGAGATCGGCGACGACGTGGCGACGCGGGCCGATCTCTCCGCTCGCGAGCTCGAAGAGGGTGCGTGTCTCGAAGGTTCCGTCCGCGCGGCCGGCGAGCACGACGAGGCCCGGGTGAGACCAGCCCACGATGTCGGCGTGGCCGTCGCGATCGACGTCGAGCACCGCGACGTCGCGCAGCTCGGGAGCGCCTTCGATGGGAGCGAGCGTCGGGTCTGCTGCCGCACGCGCCAAGAGACGCGAGACCGTCGCGCCCACGATCACCGCGTCGGGCGCGCCGTCCGCGTCGAGATCGCCGATCGCGATGTCCGTGGCGCTGGGCACCGAGAGGGTGCGCGAGCGAGAGAAGTGGCTCGCATCGTCGCCGTACAAGATGTCGACCCGCGACTCGGCGCTCGAGGCCACGAGCACGTCGAGCTTGCCGTCGCGATCGAGATCGAGAACGCCGAGCCCCGTCGCGTCGGTGGCGGCGCGCGGCGAAGCGACCCGAGCGGGCGCGGCGCCCAGCGTGAAGACCCACGCCTCGCTCGGCTCGCGCGCGAAGGGATTCGCACGATCGAGGGCGATCAAGCCTGGGCCGCTGCCTAGGGTGATCGCGGCGACGGCGACCGCAGCGATGGGCGCGAGGGATCGTGGCGCCTCGAGCGCGCCCGAGGTCGCGCGCGTCAACACGAACAGGCCTCCACCCGACGTCGAGCCTCCTGCGCCGACGCGGGCGAGTGGAAACAACGTGTCGAGATCGCCGTCGCCGTCCACGTCGATCGCCCCCGCCGCGGAGGCGAGAGGAGCGCGATCGCCGGCCATCGCGGGAGCCGTGACGTGAGCGACGCGCATCCAGGTGCCGTCCGCGGCGCGTCCGAGGATCTCCCAGCTCGCGCCGCAGCCCACGATCACCTCGGGGTGCGCATCACCGATCGCGTCGACCACGGCGAGCGAGGGGGCGAGCGTCGGCTCGGCGCAGACGCGGAAGCGCGAGAGCGCGGGGCCGACGGGCGCGCTAGGCGGCGGCGGTACCGCGACCGTGCTCGGGACACCGGCGTCGGCGATCTCGGCGCCGGCATCCTCGATCATCGCGGCGTCGCTCTCGATGCCCGCATCCGCTGCCGGCGCTTCGGACGCCGTCGGATCGCTCGTACCCACGTGCAGCGGAATCACGCCGGCGACGACGCCGACGATCGCGAGACCCGCCCAGAGGCCCACGAGGACCAACGTCGTCTTTCCGAAGGAGAGGGCGGCGCTCATGCGGTCTTATAACGCGCGGCGAGGCCGCAACCTTTCGATTGCTCACATTTGGCCGTTCGATCGGGCCCACGGCGAAGGGCGGCCGTGACCTGAGCACAGACAGGCTCGCTTGCGCGCATCCGACTCGCGCAGGTCCTTCATTGCCATTAGTCTTCCGGCTCCCCGGAGGTTCCGATGAAGCGCGCCACGTTCGCTATCCTGGTGCTTGGGCTCGGAGCCTGCTCGAACGGCGCAGCGACGGGCGACTCGGGTCCGAACCACGACGGTGCGAGCGGCCCGCCCGTCACCTACTACGGGGACGTCCGCCCGATCCTCGCGACGCACTGCCTCGGCTGCCACGTGGCCGGTGGCATCGCGCCCATCGCGCTCGACACCTACGAGGGCGCGGCTCCCGCGGCGCCGCTGGTCGAGAGCTACACCGCGTCGCGGCGCATGCCGCCCTTCCTCGCGGACAACTCCGGTGCGTGCCAGCACTTCGCGACCAACGAGTGGCTGAGCGACGCCGAGCTTCGCACGCTCGCCGACTGGAACAGGCAGGGCGCGCCCGAGGGCGACCCGACCACGCCCGCGCCGATGGTCACGCCGATCCCGCACCTGACGGGGCCCGACGTGCACACGTTCGACATCGGCGTCGACTACGCGCCGAACCGCGCCACGAACGACGACTACCACTGCTTCATCGTGCAGCCGCCGCTCGGTGGCTACGTGACGGGGGCCGAGGTCCATCCGGGGAACGCGCAGATCGTGCACCACGTGATCGTGTACGAGCCGGCGACCGACGCGGCGATGGCCGAGGTGATGGCGCTCGACGCGGCCGAGGCGGGACCCGGATACACGTGCTTCGGCGGCCCGGGCACCGATTACGCGCTCCCGATCGTGCTCTGGGCGCCGGGCGGCGGGGCCGTGCGGACACCGACGGGAACCGGCCTCCAGATCGACGCCGCGCGCCCGCTCGTGGTGCAGGTCCACTACAACCTGCTCAGCGTGCGGCCAGGTGACACGGATCGCTCGTCGGTCGACATCGCCATCGCGGCGAGCGCGATCCCCGGGTTCTTCCTGCCCATCGCGGACCTCGACCTCGTCGCGCCTGCGCACATGTCTGCCGCGACGCACCACTACGACATGGACTACGGCGCGTTCTGGCTCGGGATGACCCCCGACGTGCACGACGCCCACGTCTATGCGATCGGGCCGCACATGCACACGCTGGGCACGGACATCCAAGTCGATCTCCTCAATCCCGACGGTACCAACGAGTGTCTCGTGCACATCCCGCGCTGGGACTTCAACTGGCAGCGTGGCTACACCTACGACAACCCGCTTCCGATCACGGACACGACGCGGATGCGCATCACCTGCACGTGGAACACCTCGAGCCGCGACACGGACGTCCGCTGGGGCGAGAGCACGCAAGACGAGATGTGCCTCGCGTACCTCTACGTCAGCCTCTGATCGGATCCGCTACGGCGGCGGCGCCGTGGCGAAGTTGGTGTCGGCCGCCGTCTCCTGAGCGCGGACGTCCTCACGCGCCG
>JAYVCF010000147.1:0-14409 GCA_043750095.1 Deltaproteobacteria bacterium | reverse complement strand
TCACCGTCATCTCGATGACGACAGGCACCGCGTTCATCATGTGGATGGGCGAGCAGATCACCGAGCGCGGGCTGGGCAACGGCATCTCGCTCATCATCTTCTCGGGCATCGTCGCGGATCTCCCCGACGCGCTCACGCAGACGGCGCAGCAGATTCGCGTCGGCCAGATCCAGCCGGTGTCGCTGCTCATCGTCTCGGCGATCGCCCTCGGAGTCGTCGCGATCATCGTGTTCTTCGAGCGCGGCCAGCGCCGCATTCCCATCAACTACGCCAAGCGCATGGTCGGTCGGAAGCTCTACGGCGGACAGTCATCGCACTTGCCGCTGAAGGTGAACTCCGCGGGCGTCATCCCGCCGATCTTCGCCTCGTCGCTCCTGATGTTCCCGAACACGCTCGCGAACCTGAACGTGCCCGGCATGCAGACGCTCCAGGACTACCTGGCGCCTGGCAACTGGCAGTTCACGATCGCCTACGTGCTGATGATCGTCTTCTTCTCGTTCTTCTACACGGCGGTGACGTTCCAGCCGGTCGAAGTCGCAGACAACCTGAAGAAGCAGAACGCGGTCATCCCTCGCATCCGTCCCGGCAAGGCCACGGCGGAGTACCTCGACTTCGTGATGACGCGCGTCACGGTCGGCGGCGCGCTCTACATGGCGGTCGTGTGCTCGATCCCGTCGTTCCTCCAGCAGTGGTTCCACGTGCCCTTCTTCTTCGGCGGCACCTCGATCATGATCGTCGTGGGCGTCGCGCTCGACACGGTTCAGCAGATCGAGTCGCATCTCATCACGCGGCACTACGAGGGACTCACTGGTCCCACCGGTCCCCGCATCCGCGGCCGCCGGGGTTGAGATGGCCTCGCCTCGAGACCTCGTGCTCTTCGGACCTCCCGGCGCAGGCAAGGGGACCCAGGCGAAGTTCCTCGTCGACAAGCTGGGGATCCCCCAGATCTCGACGGGCGACATGATGCGCGCCGAGCGCAAGTCCGGGAGCGAGCTCGGACGACGCTTCGACTCCTTCATGACGAAGGGGCTGCTCGTTCCCGACGACATGGTCATCGAGCTGCTCGAGGGCCGACTCAAGCAGAGCGACGCCGCGAACGGCGCCATTTTCGATGGCTTTCCGAGGACCGTGCCGCAGGCTGAGGCGCTCCAGGCCATGCTGGGCCGCCACCAGCGAAAGATCGACCGCGTCCTCGCTGTCGAGATCCCCGAAGATCTCGTAGTAGATCGAATTTCCGGCAGAAGAAGCTGCGAGCAGTGTGGACACGTCTATCACGTGCGCTATAACCCGCCCCCTCCGTCGGGCCGGTGTGAGCGCTGTGGAAGCGACCGCATCGTCCAACGGGACGATGACCGGGAAGAAAAAGTCCGGCGTCGGAACGCGGAGTATCTGGAGCACACGCTGCCGCTGCTCGCGCACTTCGAGAAGCTCGGAGTGGTGAAGAAGATCGATGGAGCAGGGAGCGTGGAAGAAGTGACGCGGCGGATCGACGCCGCACTGAGCTAGTCGGGGGCCGTTCGTGGTGTTGCAGAGGTGAGTGCCCCGCTCGAGGGGGTGGTCGAAGAAGAGCTCCCGAGAGGTCTCTACAAGGTCCGCTGCGAAGACGGTCGAACGTTCCTCGCAGGTCTACCGACGGGAAGTCGGCACGGGATCGTGAAGTTGCTCCCGGGTGACCGGGTGGTCTTGGAAGCGTCGCCGATGGACGGCACGCGAGCGCGAATCAAGAAGAAGCTGTAGCTGGTCGTCGAAGAGAAGCTGTAACCGGAGAGCCGCGATGAAGGTCCGACCGAGCGTCAAGAAGATCTGTGAGAAGTGCAAGGTCGTGCGCCGCAAGGGTGTGGTCCGCGTGATCTGCGAGAACCAGCGCCACAAGCAGCGCCAGGGTTGAGCTCCTTTTCGAGTCATCAGAGAGAATAACGAACATGGCACGTATCGCAGGCGTGGATCTTCCGGGACGAAAGCACATCGTCATCGGCCTCCAGTACATCTACGGAATCGGCCCCGCGAGCGCGCGAGCGATCTGCGAGACGACGGGCATCTCGCCGGCCAAGCGCTGCGATGATCTCGACGAGAACGACGTCAAGAAGATCCGCGACTCGCTCGAGTCGACCTACAAGGTCGAGGGCGACCTTCGCCGCGATCTCGCCATCAGCATCAAGCGCCTGATGGACCTCGGCTGCTACCGCGGCCTGCGTCATCGTCGTGGTCTGCCCGTTCGCGGCCAGCGCACACACACCAACGCGCGCACCCGCAAGGGCCCGCGTCGCGGCGGCACGGTTCGTCGCTGATTTCAATTTCGATTTCGATTCCGTAGGAGCTCTCGACGATGTCCAAGGCCGCAACGAACCCGCCTCCCGCTTCTGGCAAGCCCCAGAAGGCCAAGAAGAAGGTCAAGAAGAACATCGGCAGTGGCATCGCCCACGTGCAGTCGTCCTTCAACAACACGATCGTCACGATCACCGACCTCATGGGGAACGTGATCGCGTGGTCGAGCGCTGGCTCGCGCGGCTTCAAGGGCTCGCGCAAGAGCACACCGTTCGCGGCTCAGCTCGCTGCCGAAGACGCAGCGCGCAAGGCGCAAGAGCACGGGATGAGCACGGTGGCGATCTTCGTGAAGGGCCCAGGCGCGGGCCGCGAGTCCGCGCTTCGCGCGTTCCAGACCGCGGGTATGCGCGTTTCGCTCATTCGCGACGTGACCCCGATCCCGCACAACGGCTGCCGTCCCCCCAAGCGCCGCCGCGTCTGAGTTTTCCGTCTCCCGCCGACGGGTCGCTCCGCGACGGCGTCGTTCCAGTTCGCACTTTGAGGATCTGAAGAGGCTCACATGGCTCGTTACACCGGACCGTCCTGCAAGCTCTGCCGCCGCGAGGGGGAGAAGCTCTTCCTCAAGGGCGATCGTTGCTACACCGACAAGTGCGCGTTCGATCGCCGCCCGTATCCCCCGGGTCAGCATGGTCAGCGTCGGACCAAGGTCACGGAGTACGGTATCCGTCTTCGTGAGAAGCAGAAGGTCCGCCGCATCTACGGCGTGCTCGAGCGTCAGTTCCGCAAGTACTTCGCGGAGGCCGATCGCATCAAGGGCGTCACGGGCGAGAACCTCCTCATGCTGCTCGAGCGACGCCTCGACAGCGCGTGCTACCGCCTCGGCTTCGCGGCGACGCGCGCCGATGCGCGCCAGCTCGTTCGTCACCGCCACGTGAAGGTGAACGGCAAGATCGTCAGCATCCCGTCGTTCTGCGTGAAGCCGGGCGATAAGGTCTCCATCCACGAGCGCAGCCGCGAGACCGGCCGCGTGAAGACGGCGCTCGAAGGCGTCGAGCGTCGTGGCGTTCCCGAGTGGCTCGAGCTCGACAAGGCGGAGTTCGTCGGCACCGTGAAGGGCATGCCGATCCGCGAGGCGATCACGCTCCCCATCAAGGAGCAGTTCATCGTCGAGTTCTACTCGCGATAGTTCTCGTTGGTTCTGATTGCCGCAGATGGTCTGCGGGATCTCGGGCGCGCTCGAAAGAGCACGCAGCAAGACGGTCATACTACCGTTCTGGAGAGTGAGAGAGACATGTCGACATTCGTTGCACGCAACTGGCGAGACCTCATCAAGCCGAAGACCGTCCCGGTCGAAGACGGAAGCTCGCAGTACGCGAAGTTCGTCTGCGAGCCGCTCGAGCGCGGTTTCGGCATCACGCTCGGGAACGCGCTTCGTCGCGTGCTCCTCAGCTCGCTCCAGGGCGCGGCCACCACGGCCGTCAAGATCGACGGCGCGCTCCACGAGTTCACGTCGGTTCCCGACGTCGTCGAGGACGTGACGGACATCGTCCTGAACCTCAAAGAGGTCGTCGTTCGCGCGCACACGCCGAAGACGCACATCGTTCGCATCGACAAGGAAGGTCCTTGCGAGGTCATGGCCGGTGACATCCAGGTCAGCGACCAGATCGAGGTGCTCAACCCGAAGCACGTCATCTGCACGGTCTCGAAGGGCGGCCGCTTCTCGGCGGAGCTCACGATCAACGTCGGCCGCGGCTACGTCCCGGCGGATCGCAACAAGACGCCGGGAATGGCCATCGGCACCGTCGCGATCGATGCGCTCTTCTCGCCGATCAAGAAGGTGAACTACACCATCACCAACGCGCGCGTCGGTCAGATCACCGACTACGACAAGCTCACCCTCGAGGTGTGGACCAACGGGTCGGTCAAGCCGCAGGACGCGGTCGCGTACGCGGCGAAGATCCTCAAGGACCAGCTCTCCATCTTCATCAACTTCGAAGAAGAAGAAGAGGCGAGCTCCACGGACTCGAACGAGGACGAGCCGCTCAACGAGAACCTCTTCCGCTCGGTGGAAGAGCTCGAGCTCTCGGTTCGCTCGGCGAACTGCCTCCAGAACGCGAACATCCACCTCATCGGCGAGCTGGTCCAGAAGACCGAGGCCGAGATGCTGAAGACGAAGAACTTCGGCCGGAAGTCGCTGAAAGAGATCAAGGAGATCCTGGCCGACATGGGTCTCTCGCTCGGCATGAAGATCGATTCGTGGCCGGCCATGGTCGAGCGCTGGAAGGCGCAACAAGCGCAGGCCTAGGCCTCGCTCAGGATTCGGAGTTAGTCATGCATCATCACAAAGCCGGCCGTAAGTTCGGGCGCAACTCGTCTCATCGACGCGCCATGTTCCGCAACCTCGCGGCCAACCTCGTTCTGCACGAGCGCGTCGAGACGACGGACGCGAAGGCCAAGGAGATCCGCCGGATCGTGGAGCGCCTCATCACGCGCGCCACGCGCCTGGGGGACGACCTCACGGCCGACATCGGCAAGCTCAAGGAGGGCGAGGGCGTGAAGGTCCTCGCGCGCCGCGTTCACGCGCAGCGCCTCGTCGCGAGCTTCTTGCCGCGCCACGGCACCAAGACGAACTCGGATGGGACGACCGAAGAGGTCGACCTCGTGTACAAACTGTTCCACGACATCGCGCCGCGCTTCATGGCGCGCGTGAAGGAAAACAAGGGCGGTGGCTACACGCGCGTCGTGAAGCTCAACCCACGCCGCGGCGACAACTCGCCGATGGCGATCGTCGAGATTCTTCCGGCCGCCCAGGCCTGATCATCGCGCCTTCGGCGCCTCCGGCCCAGGCCTGATCCATCGCGCTTTCCGCGCCTCCGACGACCGACCCTCTCCCGCGCTGCGGGGGAGGGTTTCGTCGTCTTGGGTCTGAGGGCCGTTAGGGCGCGGCGCGCGCGGCGAGGGTGAGCCCGTCGAGATGAACGCCGGCGCGCTCTTCCGACTGCTGCAAGAGCGCCGTGGGCGAGGGAGCGTCCATGGCCATCCGAAGGTCGAGGTGCACGACGGAGCGGCCGTCGTGGAAGAAGAGCTGCGAGCTGTCCGGTCCGAACGCCGCCGTGATGGGCGCCGCCATCGTGCGAACGATGCGCGCCGGTGTCAGGTCGGTCACCGAGAGCACGTCCACCGTTCGATCGTCCGAGGTGCTCACGATCCAGCGGCCGTCGGGCGACCACGCGAGCCCATTCACGAAGCGCTCCTGAGGCTGGGCCGTCAGGATCACGTGGCCGTCGTGCGCATCGAGGATACGAATCTCGCCCGACTCGCTCGCGGCTGCGAGCCGGTCTCCGCGCGGCGAGAATGTGATCGCGCTGATCGGCTCGCCGTGGGGCGTGACCGTGTGCTCGATCGCGCCGGTGCTCGTCGAGAGGATCCGCAGCGAGCCGTCGTGGCTTCCGGCGGCCAAGTGGGCACCGTCCGCAGAGATCGCGATCGCGCCCACGGCGCCTTCTGCAACGGTGATGGGAACTCCCTCGCTCGACGTACGACGCGACCAGCGCAGCACGCGGCCCCCGCCCGGCGCGCCGCAGAAGATCTCCTGTCCGCCGTTCGTCGAGACCGCGAGGCCCGTGAGCGACACCGATCGCGAGTAGTCCTGCACCGGCTGCCGCGCGATCGTCGGCGTCGACCCATCGGCGCCGGCGAGGACGAGCCCGCCCCGCAGCGTCAGCACCGCGATGCTGCCGTCGTCAGCCACGCTCAGGCGCTCCACGATCCCGACTCCATCCGGGAGCGCGAACAGCTGCACGGGCGCACCGAGGTGGCCGCTCGCCCCGAGCGGGAGCGTCCAGACCGCGCTGAGCGTGGCGGCGACCACGCGATGGCGAGCCGAGTCGACCTGCACGTCGCGCACGCCCGCGTCGAGCGTGACCGCCTCGCCCCCGCTGATACCGACATCGTGCAGGACGATGGCGTCGCGCAGGCCGCCGGACTCGTTCGGAAAGAACACGAGCCGCTGTCCGCCCGTCTCGATGCGCCCGCCGTTCGCGGAGGGCAGGTGAACGACGTCGAGCGTGTGGCCGTCGCTCGGATCGCGCAGCGCGATGTGGTCGCCGTTCTCGAAGAGCGCGAGGGCGCCGTCGCTCTGCCAGACCATCGCGGTGGGCCACGTGCGCGTCGAGAGCTCGCGTACGTGAGGAATGCCCCCGCGATCGAGGTGCATCGAGGCGACGAAGTCACTCGCCAGGACGGCGAGTCGATCTCCGTGCGGCGAGAACGCGGACAAGTACGGCAGCGCGCGAAGCACGACCTGCTGTGGCAACGCGCCGCCCCGCGGAAGCGGCCAGATCTCGACTTCGGGAACGTCGGTCGAGAGGACCGCGACGTGGTCTCCGGCAGGTGACAAGGTAACGCGGACCTGGCCGCGATAGCCGCTCGTCCATCGGTCGAGCTCCTGTCGGCCGTCTGGACTGAAGAGCACGATCTCCCCGTCGGCCGAGGCGATGACGATGGCGCTGGCCGTGATGGCGGCGCTTGTCGGCGATGCGGTCGCCTGGACGAGCTCGCCAGTCGTCAGGTCGTAGATGCCGGGTGCGTTGCCCGCGATCACGGCCAGGCCGCTCGATCCCAGCACGCGAATGCGTGTCGCGTGGAGCTCGACGCGCTGCTCGCTCCCGTCGTCCAGGTTCACCAGGCGCACCGCGCTCTCGGTGGGAATCGCGATCCGCCGTCCGTCGGTCGACAAGGCGCTGCGCCAGTGGCCGCCTGGTACGCGCTGCTCGAAGGCGAATCCGCGTCTGGCGTCCGCCTCGAGGTGTAGCGAGAGCGCGCGCACACGGCGGCTCGCCGGTGCGTGCATCGCGGAGTCGGCGTCGCGCACGAGCACGCCTGCTGCGAACACCGCTGCGCCGGAGGCATCGCCCTCGGCGAGCGCGCGCTCGGCCCGCTCGAGCAGTGCGTCGGCCACCGCGCTCGTGGCGCTGTGCATGCTGTCCTCGGCCGAGCTTCGCTGCTGCATCGCCTCGTCGCGCGCGGTCTCTGCGATGGCGCGCGCGCGCGCCTCGTCGAGGAAGCTCTGATAGACGAGCACCGACGCGATCACGATCGAGAGCAGGGTGGCGAGCGCTGCGAGCGAGGCCGCGCGATGCCGCCTCACGAAGCGCATCAAGAGCTCGTAGGCCGAGTACTCGTACGCGCCGACGGTGCGTCCGTCGAGGTAGGCGCCGATCTCCTTGGCCACCTCGCCGGCGTTCGGATAGCGCGACGACGCATCGCGCATCAGCGCGCGATCGACGATGGCCGCGAGCTCCGCCGGCGCGTCGGCCGCGGCCTCGCGAACGCGGGGTGGTGGCGTGTCGAGCACCTTCGCGAGCACGTCGAACGCGCTGGTCCCGACGTAGGGCGGGCGGCCGCACAGGATCTCGAAGAGGATTGCGCCGAGCCCCCAGACGTCGGCGCGCTCGTCGATCGAGCCGAGCTCGCCCCGCGCTTGCTCGGGGCTCATGTACGCGGGCGTGCCGATCGCGTGTCCGTCGAGGGTGCGCGCCATGTCGTCGGCGACGCTCGCGCGACCGCTCTGCCCCGAGATGGGCTCGCGTGCGATCTCCGTCTCGCCGCGCACCTTCGCCAGGCCCCAGTCCACGACCAGCGTGTCGCCGAACTCGCCCACCATGACGTTGTCGGGCTTGAGATCACGATGCACGACGCCGTGCGAGTGCGCGTAGGCCACCGCCTCGCAGACGGCGCGAAACACACCGAGCAGCGTCAGGCGCTCGGCGAGCGACGTCTTCTCCTTGAGCACGCTCGCGAGCGAGCGGCCGCGGATGCGCTTCATCGTGTAGTAGATCGTTCCGTCGGCGCGCTGACCCAGCTCGTGCACGGGAACGATGCCGGGGTGCTCGAGCTGACCCGTGATGCGCGCCTCGCGGAGGAAGCGCGCAGCCGATCCGATGCTCATCGCGTCGTTGCCCGGCGCGCTCTGATCGAGAAGCTCCTTGAGCGCGACCTCGCGTCCGAGGTGCGTGTCCTTCACGACGATCACGCGGCCCATGCCGCCGCGCCCGAGCTCGGCTTGTCGCACGTAGCGGCCAGGATGCTCGGAGGTGAGCGTCGAGGTCGACCGGCTCACGTGGGCGGAGGCCACTTCCGGCGTCATCGTCGCGGCGAGCGCCGGATCCCGACCGGAGGCATCGGAGACGCGATGGTCCCGACTCTGCGGGTCCGTCTCCGGCGTGCGCGTGCGCGGAATGTCGCCGCTCGCCAGCGTCGGGGCAAACGCGGGATCCGCTCTTTTTTCGGGCTCGTTTGCGGCCACGCGGGCTCTACTTCGGGGCCATCGTCTTGAGCTCGCGCTTCAGGATCTTTCCCGTCGCCGTCTTGGGGAGCGTGGGCATGAAGTCCACCATGCGCGGGTACTTGTAGGCGGCGAGCCGCTCTTTGCAGTACGCGATGATCTCCTCACCCGTCACGCTGTGCCCTGCCTTGAGCGCGATCACCGCGCGCACCTCTTCGCCGTGGCTCTCGTGGGGCATCCCGAGAACGGCCGCCTCGGCGACGGCTGGATGCGCGTAGAGGACTTCCTCGATCTCGCGCGGGTACACGTTGAACCCGCCGCGGATGATCATGTCCTTCTTGCGATCGACGATGAAGTAGTAGCCCTCCTCGTCCCGCTGCGCGACGTCGCCGGTGGTGAACCAGCCGTCCTTGATCGACTCGGCGTTCGCCTCCGGCTTCTTGTAGTAGCCCTTCATGATGTTGTGGCCGCGGATGCAGATCTCGCCGGGGATCCCGGCGCCGTCGATGGTGCGACCTTGATCGTCGGTGAGCTTGAACTCGATGCCCCAGATGGGGCGGCCGATCGAGCCGGGCTTCTTCACCGAATCGAGCGTGTTGAAGCTCGCGACGGGCGAGGTCTCGCTGAGGCCGTAGCCCTCGATGATGTTCACGCCGTACTTCTTGTCGAAGGCGCCCATCACCTCGACCGGCATCGCCGCGCCGCCGCTCGCGCAGTAGCGGAGCGCGCTGAGATCGAAGCGCTCGGCGTTCGGAAAGTGCAGGAGCGCGAAGTACATCGTGGGCACGCCGGCGAAGATCGTGACCTTGTGCTTCTGCATGAGCGCGAAGGCGCTCTCGGGATCGAAGCGCGGCAAGAGCACCAGCGTTCCGCCCGCACCGAGCAGCGCGTTCTGGATCACGGTCTGACCGAACGAGTGGAAGAGCGGCAGCGTCGCGAGCGCCGCGTCCTCGGGCTTCATCGGCATGAGCGAGGTGCGCACGAAGTAGCTGTTGAAGAAGAGGTTGAAGTGCGTGAGCTCGGCGCCCTTGGGGCGGCCGGTCGTGCCCGAGGTGTAGAGGATGACGGCCGTGTCTTCCGCCGTCGTCGCGGGCACTTCTTCGACGGGCGTGGCGGTCGCGACGAGCGAGGTGAAGTTGAGCGCGCCCTCGGGAGCGCTCACATCCCCGCGGTCGGCCTTGCACACGATGAGGTGCTTGCAGCTCTCGACGCGCGCGAACGCGGCCTGCGCCTGCGGCAAGAACTGCTCCCACACGACCACCGCGACCGCGTCCGAGTCGGTCAGGTGGTACGCGATCTCGTCGGCCATGAGGAGCACGTTCAGCGGCACGATCGGTGTCGCGGCGTAGTGGCCCCCGAAGTACGCGATCGTGAAGTGCGGCACGTTGGGCAGCATCAGCGCCACGTGCTGCCCGGGCTTGATCCCGAGCCCCTTCAACGCGCCCGCGAAGCGTCGCGCGAAGTTGTCGAGCATCGCGTACGGCATGGCCATGTCGCCGAGCACGATCGCGTTCTTCTCGGGAAACCGCTTCGCGCTCTCTCGAAGAATCGTCGCGAGATTCAGGCTCATCGTCGGGTCCCCCTCGTGGAACGGCGATGATAGGCGGCCGGCGGGTCGATCGGGAAGCCCGACGCGCCCGCCCGCGTATCTTGACCCGCCCAGGCCCGTGCTAGCTTGCGCGCCGCTTTCATCCAAAAGGGAGGCTAGATCATGATGCGACTCGTCGAATGGTTCTTGCGACTGATCGGACTCGGTCACCTCGTGCGGCTCAACCGGGACGTGAATCGGCTCGTGAACACGGTCGAGCGCGGCAACTATGCAGGTGCGTCGGCGCAGGCCGCGGCGATCACCAACGCGCAGGGCCAGGGCGCTTACGGGCAGCCGGCGCCGCAGGTCGCGGCCGCGGTGCTGGCTCAGCAGAATGCCTTCGCGAGCCCGCAGGTGCAGAACGCGTTCGTCGAGCAGTCGATGCAGAACGCGATGGCGCAGCACCAGAACCAAGTGAACAACGCGGTCGCTGCGAACCCCGCACTGACGGCACCGATCGAAGGCGTGACGATCGAGGCGTACGCGGCGGTCTGCGCGGCGGCGGCGGCGAACCAGAACCCCGGCGCGTTCCAGCAGATCCTCGCGCAGCACGGCATGGATCAGGCGAAGTACGATCGCGTGGCGGCCGGCTGGAACGGGCGCATGCGCGACGATCACACGTTCGCGCTGACCACGATCTACGGTCGCGCGTTCGGCGGCGCGGGCCAGGGCCAGTTCGGCGCGGCGGGCGCGGCGGGCGCGGGCTCGCTCTCGGCGACCGCCAACAGCGGCTTCGGCGCCAACGTCGCGGGCGGCGAGCCCTGCACCTGGGACAAGTACAACGAGATCGGCGGCGCGCAGCGCGCGTGGGCCACGTCCGGCAAGGACGTGAACGCGATGCTCAAGCAGCAGTTCGGCATCAGCGCGATCGACTGGTCGAACATGAGCCAGTACTGGATGGCGAAGATGATGACCGACGGGCAGAAGATGATGGAGATGAACACGCTGCAGGAGCAGTGGGCCGCGCGCTACGCGTCGCCGAAGGCCGATCAGGACCTCAAGTTCTAGCCTCGTCATGGACATCCAGGCCGTCTCGGCGCAGCTCCGGCAGATCGACACGAACGTCGACGGGCACGTGCGGTGGATCGTCTCGTCCGCTGCTGCGTGCCCGCCGGGTGGCAATCGGTCTTGGGATCAGGTGCTCACGCACTACGGCGCTTCTCCCGACGACGCGCTGACGCGACTCGAGCAGGCGCAGCAGGCAGGGCAGTCGCGCGGCGCGACGCTGAAGGAGGTCCGGCGCGCGCTCGATGCGATGCTGGCTTCGGCCAAGGCCGAGGTCGATCGCGTCGTGCCGCCCGTGAACTGGGGTGGTGCCGTGGTCGCGGGCACGAGCGATCCGAGCTTCGAGCACTACGTCGCCACGCTCCGCGCGAAGCTGGCGTCGGTCGCCGACGAGGCGCTCGCCCGCTACACGGCTGACGTCTGTCCGCCCAAGGCCGCGGTCGCAGCGAGCGTGAACAGCGTGTTCGCCAACGCGCAAGCGACGGCGAAGCTCACGCCCTGGGCGAACCTCAAGATCGACGCGACCAAGGTCTTCGAGTGCCACGCGTGCGGCGCGCCTCAAGAGGTCGCGCTCGACTTCGTGTGTCGTTATTGCAAGTCCCCCATGGTGAAGAAATGAGCAACGACATCGTCGAGCGCTGGCGCGGGTTCGTTCAGAAGGTGACCGGCCGGCTCACCGAGATCATGAACGAGTCGAACGGGGGCTTCGAAGGATTGCTCCAGGATCCCGGGCTCGATCCCATCACGTTCATGAACGCGATGAACGCGATCGAGCTCCGCTACAAGGATCTGCGGACCAAGCTCGCGACCACGTACTCCGAGCAAGTGGTGCTGCCCACGCTCGGTGGCGGCCGCGAGGCCAAGCAGCTGCTCGATGAGGCCGAGAACTGGTTCGAGGACACCTGGCAGCGCTTTCGCACGGGCTGGAACGGTAGGCTCGTACGCACGCTCTACCAGCGCGTCGGCCCTCTCATGAACAAGCCAGCGATGTGCTCGCGCTGCGGCTCGCAGCTCACGCGCACGCTCATGCATCAGGCCGAGAGCATCACGTGCGCGAGCTGCAAGGCCGTCAACTCGGTCTCGCCCGACCCGCTCGTGTACACGTACTTCACGATCGCGCCCGACATGATCGCGGATGAGCAGACTGCGCACATGAAGATCGCGGTCGAGCGTGCGCAGCACGCAGGCGCGGGGCATGCGCAGACCGACGCGCTCTGGCAGCAGTACTTCGAGACGTACGCCAAGGCGCGCGCGACGATCGCGCCCATGACAGCCGACGAGGTCCGCAGCTACGCCGAGTCGCGCATGAAGATGCTGCGGATGTACCGGTAGCGCTCGGCACCGAGATGGAGCAGCTCCTCGTTCTCGCGGCGATCGTCGGTGCGTGCGTCGCGATCTGGATCGTGAGCCGCCCGAAGCGGAAGGCGCGCGACGTGGCGGCGCTGCGGCGCGAGCTCGCGCATCTCACACACGACGACGCGGCTGCTCAGCGGCTCGTGGAGGCCGAGCAGCAGCGCGCGCCGGACGCGACCGAAAAGGAGCTGCTCGAGCGGGTGATCCGACGCCTCCGCTACGAGCGGCGGCGCTGAACCTCAGATGCCGAGCCAGGCGTGCGCGTCGAGCGGGCGCGTGCCGCGGCGCACCTGGAAGAAGATCGGCGCGGTCCCGACGGAGCCGAGGCGACCCGCGCGCGGCATCTCGTCGCCGACCTGCGTGTCGATCGCGCCGAGGCCGCCGTAGACCGTGAAGTAGCTGTTGCCGTGATCGACGATCACGAGCGAGCCGTAGCCCGGGTGGCGATCGGCGTAGGCGACGTGCCCCGCTGCGGCCGCACGCACCGTCGCACCGCGCGTTCCCACGAGCTCGAGCCCCGATCCTTCGTCGCGGCTCGCGTCGCGGATGCTGGTCGGCGCAGCGATCGGGAGCGCGAGCTCGCCGCGCTGCGACTCGAACGCGCCCGCGCTCGGCGAGCCACCCCGGCCGTCCGAGAAGCGGATGCCGAAGCCCTCTTCGCCGCCCGAGAGCCCGACGGGAAAGCCGCCCGCGGGAACATCGACGGCGCCTGCGAGCGCGACGTCGAACGCCGAGAGCTGACCGCTCGTCTCGATGAGCTGCGACTTCTCGGTCTCGAGCGCGGTGACGCGCGCGCGCGCGATGGCGACGCGGGTCGTGGCGGCGCCCGTCTCTTCGCGAAGCGCGGCCTCGCGTCGGTTGAGCTCGCGCATCTCTTCGACGTCGCGCTCGAGCATCCGCGTGAGGCGCTCGACGCGCGCAGCGTGTCCGAGCAAGGCCTCGAAGCCGCCCGCGAGAGGAAGGACGCCAGCCCGGCTCAGCCGATAGAGGGCACGCGTGCGATCCGCGACGCGGTGGCTTCCGCCCACGCGCGCGGTGCCGATGCCACCGAGCTCGGACTCGATGCGCGCGCCATCGGACTCGGCCTGCTCCACGTCGGAGAGCGCCTGGGCGATCTCCACGTCGATCTGCGTCAGGCGCGTGATGGTGTCGAGCGCCGCCGGGAGCGGCTCACGCTGCGCGTGCGCCGCCGGCGCGGTGAGCGAGAGGGCCAGGGCGAGAGCGATGATCGTCTTACGCGCGTACATCGCGCACCTCGTCTGGAAGGAAGAAGGTCTGGAAAGAAGGCCCGGAAAGAAGGTCGTGAACGTCAGACGCTGAGATAGCGACGGAGCGAGACGGCGCTTCCCGCCGCGCCGAGGGTCCCGCCGAGCGCGAGCACGCCGAGCGCGAGGAGTGGAGGCATGAAGGAGGTGTGCACGCCGGCCAGCATCGAGAAGACCACGTCCACCCGATCGTGCAGGCCGAGGTAGAGCGCGAGCAGGAGGCCGATGGCGAGGAACGCCGACACGAGGCCCTGCACCGCGCCCTCGACGATGAAGGGGCCGCGCACGAACGAGTCGCTCGCGCCGCAGAGCTTCATGACCTCGATCTCCTTCTTGCGGCCGGTCACCGCGAGGCGGATGGTGCTGCCGACGACGAAGAGCACCGAGAGGAGCACGAGCAGCGCGAGCCCGGTGGTGGCGCTGCGCCCCGCCGTCATCAGCGCCTCGAGCTGACGGAACCAGCCCTGGTACGTCTCGACGTCCTCGACGATCGAGAAGCTGCCGACGCGCTCGGCGATGCGATCGGCGTGCGCCGTGCCTTCGCTGAGCGTCACCTCGAGGGAAGCCGGGAACGCGTCGGCGGGGATCGCGGCGAGGCCCGTGGAGCCGGCGGCGTCGGTGAGGAACTGCGTGCGCGCGTCCTCGGA
>JAYVCF010000146.1:0-28813 GCA_043750095.1 Deltaproteobacteria bacterium | reverse complement strand
CGCCGAGGCCCGGATCCCATCGGTCGGTGAAGCGTTCCTGCTCGCGCGCGCACTCGATCGCGCTCTCGCTGCGGAGCTCCCTTTGAACGTCTTGCAGCGGCTACGAGTCATGCTCGCCCCGTCGGGTGCCCGGATCGAGCTCGACGTCCGCGGTGGCCTGGGCGCGCCGTGAGTCGAAGCGACTTCTTCGCTCGGCTCGCGGCGATCGAGCGTCGGAGCGGCCAGCACATCGGCGCCTCGCGCCTCGCAGATGAGCCGGTTCGCTTCGTTCCCGCGACCTCGTTGTCGTTCGCCGCCTGTGACGCCGTACCATCGGCCGACGATCCGAACGAGTGGATGACGAGCTTTCTCGGGCTCGCCGGTGCCGACGGTGCGCTGCCACCGTATCTCACCGAGGAGATCGCACGCGAGGACCCGGACCGCCCCGTGCGGCGCGCGTTGCTGACGCCGTTTCATCATCGCGCGACGGCCCTCTGCTTTCGATCGGTGCAGAGGTGTCGGGTTCCGGAAGAGACGCGCGCGCGCGAGGACGTCTGGCCGATGCGCCTCGCGCGCTTGGTGCGCGGAGACGTTGGCCAGGACCCTCTCCAGCACGAGCTCGCGATCCTCCTCGCACCGCTTCTTCACGGTAGGCCGAGCACCTCTTCACTCGCTCGTGCGCTGCGGATCGTGACGCGGCGCTGGCTCGCGGACGCGCCGGTCTCGTTGACGGAGCGCACGGGGGCACGTGTCGAGATCGACGACGCCGCGCGCGCTCGGCTCGGTCGAACGCGACTCGGTGACACGGCCCTGCTCGGATCGACGATCGACGATCCCTCGAGCCGAGCGACGATCGCCGTCGGGCCCGTGAGCGAGGCCTCGACCGCAGCGCTGCTGCCGGGCGGTCCGGCACATCGCGCACTCACGCTGGTGGTCCGGTGGTTCGGCGACTCGGCCACGCAGATCGAGGTCGTCGTGCACTCGGTCGACGCTCCGGTTCGTCTCGGCGCCGCTCGGCTCGGCCAGAGCGCGCTCGGTGGACGCGCCACGAAAGCACGGTCGCGACGCTTGGCTCTCGACGCAACGGCGGGCACGCCGCGTCGACAAGCACGCTCGAAGGGCTGCGCTCCGCGCTCTTCGAAGGAGCTCCCATGCGATCCGACCCCCGCGCACTCGTCCGACGACTGACGCCGACCGCACGCCGCCATCTCGAACGGGCCGTGACCGCCGCGGCGCTCGCGCAGCACGGCGCGCTCATGCCCGAGCATGTCCTTCGCGCGATGGCCGCCGACGAGAGCGGCGATGTCGCGCTTCTCCTCACGCGCGACGAACGCATCGAGGTGTTGGCGGACACCGAGCGCCATCTCGCGCGCGCGACGGTAGCCGCGCCGCGTCCGGCGCTCTCGGATGCTCTGATTGCATGGCTCGAGCGCGCATGGCTGGTCGCCTCGATCGAGTGGCACGACGAGTCGATTCGAACGGGTGCGCTGCTGGTCGCACTCCTCGAGCTGAGCGCGCAGCGAACCGATGCGCTGCCGTCTCTCGCGCAGGTCTCGATCGATCGGGTGCGCGCGGCACGGACGGAGGTGCTGGCCAAGTCGGCAGAAGCCGACGAGGTGCGCGCGCCGAAGGAGACGAGCGCCGCGAGCGCGGACGGTCGGCGCCCGGCGCTCACGCGATTCACCACGAGCTTCACGGAGCGCGCGCGGCGCGGCGAGCTCGACCCCGTGCTCGGCCGCGAGCGCGAGACGCGCCAGTTGATCGACATCCTGTGCCGCCGTCGCAAGAACAACCCGGTGCTCGTGGGCGAGCCCGGGGTCGGCAAGACCGCGGTCGTCGAGGGCCTCGCGCTCGCGATCGTCCGCGGTGATGTCCCCGTGTCGTTGCGGCGAGTGGAGCTTCTCGGCCTCGACATGGGCCTCCTCGAGGCGGGTGCGAGCGCGCGCGGCGAGATGGAGGCGCGGCTGACGAGCGTGATCCGCGAGGTGAGAGAGTCGGGAGCGCCGATCATTCTCTTCATCGACGAGGCGCACACGCTCGTGGGCGCGCAACCGGGCGGCGGGACCGACGCGGCGAACCTGTTGAAGCCTGCGCTCGCGCGCGGCGAGCTGCGCACGATCGCGGCGACGACGTTCCGCGAGCACAAGAAGTACTTCGAGAAAGACGCAGCGCTCGAGCGTCGCTTTCAGAAGGTGACCGTCGAAGAGCCCGACGAGGCCACGGCGATCACGATGCTGCGCGGCCTCGTCCCCACGTACGAGCGCGCGCACGGCGTGATCGTTCGTGACGACGCGACGGAAGCTGCCGTTCGCCTCGCGAAGCGGTACGTCTCGGGCCGTCAGCTTCCCGACTCGTGCGTCGACGTGCTCGACACCACCGCCGCGCGAGTCCGCGGAAGCCAGGCCACGCCGCCGCTCATGCTCGTCGAAGCCGACGCCTCCATCGCGGCGCTCGAGCGCGAGATCACCGCTCTCGAGCGCGAGCGCCTCGACGGTCATACCCACCGCGAGGCCACCGCGTCCGTGCGTGCACGCCTCGATGCGACGCGCCGGGGCCGCGTCGAGATCGCGGCACGCTGGACTGCGCAGCGTGACGCACTCGAGCGGCTGCTCGGAGCGCGCCGAGCGCTGGCCGAGATGGGCGCCGGCGACGCCTTCGAGCTCGATCGACGCTCGCGCGAGATCGACGTGCGCGTCGCGCGTGAGGCCTTCGAGGCTGCCACCGGCGAGGAGCCGCTCGTCTCCGCGGACGTGGACGCGCGCGCCATCGCGGCGACGATCGAGGCGTGGACCGGCGTGCCGCTCGGCGACGTGAGGAAGAGTCGTGCCGACATCATGCGGACGCTGGAGCACGAGCTCGATCGCCGTGTGCTCGGTCAGGCGCATGCGATGCGCACGGTCGCCGAGGGTCTTCGCGTCGCTCACGCAGGACTGCGTCCGCGCGATGCGCCGACCGGCGTGTTCTTGCTGGTCGGCCCGAGCGGCGTCGGGAAGACCGAGACCGCGCATGCGCTCGCGGAATTGCTCTACGGCGGAGACCGATTCCTCACGACGATCAACCTCTCCGAGTACCAGGAGAAGCACACCGTCTCGCGCCTCGTCGGATCGCCTCCGGGCTACGTCGGCTACGGCGAGGGGGGCAAGCTCACCGAGGCCGTGCGCCTGCGTCCGCACTCGGTCGTGCTTCTCGACGAGTGCGAGAAGGCCGACCTCGAGGTGATGAACGTGTTCTACCAGCTGCTCGATCGCGGCGTGCTCGCCGACGGCGAGGGTCGCCTGATCGACTTTCGCAGCACGGTGATCCTCTTGACGTCCAACCTCGCGTCGGACCGCATCGCCGACCTCGTCGCGAGCGGGGTGAGCGATCCGGTCGAGATCGAGCGAGAGATTCGTCCGACGCTGGCGGAGCACTTTGCACCCGCGCTGCTCGGCCGAATGAGAGTCGTGCCCTTCGTGCCGCTCAGCGACACGGCACTCTCGGCCATCGCCGAGCTAGAACTGGCGCGCGTCGCCGAGCGCGTGGCATCGGCGCATCGAATCGCGTTGCGGTTCAACCGCCGCGTCGCGGAGCAAGTCGCGAGCGCGGCGCGAGATCCCTCGGCGGGGGTCCGGCATCTGCGTGGGTGGCTGGAGCGACGCGTGCTGGCGCCTCTGGCGATCGAGCTCCTCGCGCCCAGCGACGAACACGCCATCGAACGCATCGACGTGGACTGCGACCCACGAGGCGCCTTCACGTTCGTGCGGAGCGGGCGATGAGCCTCGCGCCCGACACCGACGAATGCGACCCGCCGACCGACGCCATGGGCGCGTTGGACCGAGTCACCACCGCCGGCACGGCGGCGACGCTGCAGCTTCACCACTTGCACGGGCTGCTCACGGCGCTCGGGCCGCTCCGTGCGACGTACGCCTCGGCTGCGGTGGATCGACTCCGCGCGCTCCCGCTCGATGCGCGCCGCGCCGTCCTGCCGCACCTGCTTCATGAGCATCCCGGGCTCACGCGCGAGCCACGCGTCCGCGCGCTGGCCGACGAAGTGCTGCTCGATCCAGAGGCCGGCGCCGATCGACCTGACGTCGTCCGCTGGCTCGCGCGTGTGTCGGGCGTTCGCGCGCACGACGCGGCCGATGCGCTCGATCGCGTCGAGCACGCCTTGGTCGCGCTGGCCTCCGGAGTGGCCGAGCTGGCGGCGCGACGCGCAGAGATGACGAGCGGCCTCGTGCACAGCGCGACTGCATCGCTGCACGAGGGTGCCGCGGAGGTGCTGGCGTCGGCCCTCGTGACGCCCAGCGATCGCCCGGCTTGGAGCGACGAGCTCGCGCCTCTCATGTCGGCGCTCGCATCGCACTCGAGCGCCGTCGTGCGCGCCGCGCGCGAGGCCGCGCACGAGGTGATCGCGTCGGAGGACGTCGAGGCCGTCGAGGCGCGCGCAAAGATTCCGCGCTGGTGGCCGAGTCCGTTTCGCGAGGCTGCGCTCTGGTCGCGCGCCGTCGCCGAGAGCCGAGCACGCCACGAGCGACTCCGCACACGAGCGGCGGCATTCGACGCGGCGTTCGCGCGAGCGTACGTCGCGCAAGTCGATGCCCAGCGGGAATGAGCGTGCTTCGCTCATCGGCATTGCTCGGTGTCGTGCTCGCCGGATGCGGCGCTCCGCAGCTCTTGCCCACGACTCTCTTTCACGCTCCGCTCGCTCGCGACGCCGAGCCTCAGGCGGGTGACTGGGCCCGACTCACGAGCAGCGCTCTCGCCGCTTGCGATCAGGTGGCCGCGAGCGCGGCCGTCGGCGGCGGCGAGTGGATCGTCTGGGCGACGGACGCGGAACACCGCGGCACCCTCGTGCTGGCGCGACGCACCGCGATCGGACTCGAAGCGCAGTCGTTCGGCTCTCACGTCGGGCCCTACGTGCGCCCGACGATTCGCGGCTTCGTCATCGGCGCGATGCGCGTGGTCGTGGTCGAGAGCTCGAGCGCCGCGAGCTCCACGGATCGCGACGCGTGGCTCTACGTGGCCCAGGCAGGGGAGATCGTCCCGCTGGCGCTCGACGGCGGCGAGGCTCGTCTCGTCGTGCGCGCCGAGCGTCGTGACGCGCTCGAGTCGGGTTGGTCACGAGCATCGACCTTCACGGCCACGTTCGAGGCGGACGCTCGAGGAATCATCGTCCACGAGCACCAGTCCGTACGCGAAGTGGCCGAGGGCCGCCCCGAGCTCTCGGCGCGCAGCACGTACGAAGTAGAGCGAGCGCGCACGCTCTCGTTGCGCGAAGCGACCCTCACCTCCGACCGCGGGTCGCTGTTCGACGAAGACTGAGCGCCGCTAGCAACGCGCGCGCGCTCGCGTCGATATCCACACCATTGGACGGAGACGACCTTGAGGATCGACGCCATCACCCGTGCGCACGCCAGCAATGTTTTGCGCGCTCGCGACTCCGAGGCTCACGCTGCGAACAGCGCGGGATTCCGCGAGGTCCTCGGATCCGTTCGGACCGAGGTCGAGCGCTCGAGCCGCGAGTCGTGGACGGCGGCCGATGCCGAGGCGTTCGCCGTGTTCACCGACGCGAACCGACGGACGGAGTCGGGTGGGCACGCGACGTTCTCGACCCTGAGGACGACCGCGGGCGTCACGCACCACGCATCGTTCGGTGTCGCGCAGCTCTCGATCCGAGAACACCTCGGTCGCCTCGCGCAGGAGAGCGACGTCCATCTGGCGCGATGGGGTACTTCGCGCGCGGAACTCCGAGCGATGCAGACGCGGGGCGACGCGGTAGTCGCGTTCTACCATCTCGTCGTCGACGGCCGAGAGGCGACCGCGAGCACGTCCGCGCTACGCCTCGACGGATCGGAAGCCAGTCGCATCGGCGCCCTCGCCAGCGCTGGCGACTGCGCCGGGCTACGCGCCGCAGTCGGCTCTCGCTTCGCGGCGACCACCGGGCTTCCGGCCTCCGCCCTCGACGAGCTCGTGGCCACGCGCGCGCTGCGCGAGCCCGCGATGCGCGAGGCGTTCGCGGCCCAGTACCTCCACGATCACGGAGCCGCGTTCGATCCGGCCCACCGTGACGGTGCGCGGATGGCCGAGAGCGCGCGTCAGCTCGCGATCGCTCATCCGGAGATCGCGCGTGCGCTCTCGGTGCTCGGCGGAGACGACACCGCGGCGACGTCTCTTGGTCACTATCTGGGCGTGGGCGACAGCGCGGAGAATCTGCTCGGATGGCACGCGCGAGCCGCGAGCACCGTCTGCGGGGAGAGCCGCTTCTCGTCGCTGCTCGAATCCGTCGATGCGACGACGAGCCGCGCGCGCGAGCTGGACGACTTCGAGCACGCGCTCGCCGCGGTCGCTCACGTCACCGATCTGACCGGCGAAGCGCGCGTCGCCACGCTCGCTCGGATCGGACGCATCTTTCACGGCGCGCCGACCCGCGCGCGCGAGGCGCTCTTCGTGGACGGACGCCTCGACGCGCCCCGGTGCCACACGCGCGCCGAGCTCGACACCCTGCTCGACGCGATGCGCAGTGGTCGCACCTGGTCGGACGCCCGCCTCGCCGAGCACGTTGCCCAGGTCGTCGCCGAGCGGAGCAAGTCGTGATCCGCGGCCTCGGTCCTTGGGGGCTCGCGTTCAGCGTCTGCGGCTGCGCGGAGGCTCTGCCTCCGGGCGAGACGTGCGCGGCGCCCGCGGAGATCTCCGTCACGCTCGCGTCGGGACTCCTCTTGAATCCGGACGAGAGTGGCGAGCCGCTTCCGACCGAGATCCGTGTTCACGAGCTGCGCGACGTTGCGCTCTTCGAACAGGCCATGTTCGAGGACGCTTGGCTGGCCGAAGGCGAGCTCGGCGCTGCCATCGTCTCGACGCAGTCGGTCACGCTCTATCCCGGCGAGAGCGCCGCGCTCACGCTGACTCCGAGCACCGAAGCGCACGCCTTGGCGGGAGTCGCGATCGTGCGGCGCCCGGCCGGGCGAACATGGCGCGTCATCGTGCCGATCGAGACGCTGCCCTGTGGGGCGACGGCGTCGCTCGCGCTGCGTGTGGACGAGTACCGCATCGAGCGCGCACCCGAGGTGAGGTAGGTCATGTCGACGGCAGCGCGTGTTCTCTGGCTCGACGGCCTCCCGCTCGCGCCGCAGCACTTTCAGGAGTCCGATCGTCTCCGCCACGAGGCCATGGAGACGCGACTTCGCGCGACACACGGCGCCGCGTGGGGCGTTCGGCGTCTCGCTCTCGACCCGCGCGCGCTACGAGAAGGCGTGATCCGAGTCGAGCAGCTCGAAGCCGTGTTCGCCGACGGGACCGCCGTATCGATCGCGCCTGGATCCGATCTCGTCGTCGAGGATCGGCCGGTGTCAGGCCTCTGCGCGAATCGGTCGGAGGTCGTGGTCCACGTCGCGATCGCACGCGATCGTCGAGGGCGCGCCGACGTCGGCATCGAGGGCGCACGCATGCGCGTGATCGAGCGCTCCAGCATCGACACGCATACCGACCCGCCCGCGGAAGCGATCAGGATCGAGCTCGGCGTGCCCGTGCTCCGCATCCTCTTCGGCCACGAGGCACACGACGACGTCGAGACGATCCCGCTGGTGATCGTGCGCCGCAACGAGCACGGCGAGACGCAGTCGAACGGCGCGATCGTCGGCCCGCTGCTCGCGATCGGTGGCTCCGACGCCCTGCTCGCGCGCTTGACGCGCTTGGTCGAGCGGCTCGGTGCACGTCGCGCGGCGCTGCTCGCGATGCGACACGAGCGCGACACGGAGAGCATCGAGGTCGACCCCAGCGACCTCACGCGCTTCATGCTCTCGAGCGCGATCGCGACGCACCATCCCGTGTTGCGCCACCAACTGCGTCGCGCGGACGCCTCGCCCGCCGCCACGTTCGAGCAGCTCCTGGCGCTCGCGGGCGCGCTCTCGATCCTCGCCGTCGACGCCGCGATGGATCTGCCCGACTTCGATCCGCTCGACCCGGACCGCGCCTTCAGCGCGGTGTTCGATCGCATCGACACGCTCCTGGCCGTCACCGACCGCGAGCGCGCACGCACGATTCCGCTCGAGCCACGCAGCGACGGGCTGCACTTCGCACGCCTCGACGACGAAGCGGCGAGGGCCGAGCGCTTCTACCTCTCGGTGCGCTCGGTGCTCGCTACGCGCGAGGTCGAAGGCTCTCTCACGGGCCTCGCCAAGGTCGCCTCCTACGGTGAGATCGCCGGCGTCCTCGAGACCGCCACGCCAGGAGCGCCGCTGCGCGTGGTGCATCGGCCGCCACCGGAGATCCCCATGCGCGCTGGCGAGACCTGCTTCGAGCTGCCCATGTCGGATCGGCACTTCCGCGCCGCCATCGCCGAGCGAGGGATCGCGGTGTACCTCCCCGCGCGCAGCTTCGACCCCGCGCACACGCGGCTCACCTTGGTGGCGCTCGCGCGCCACGGCACCGATCGGACGACCGATCGAAGCGCGCCGGCACTCGGTCGCTGAGCGCTCGGGAACGAGGAGACCAGGATGACCAAGCCTTTCGAAACGCTGCTCGCGCTGGCGGAGCGCACGCTCGTCGCGATCCGGGTCGTCGCATCGCCCGACGTCCGACCGGAAGCGGCGCGCATCATCCTCGACGAGCAGATTCACGCGTTGAGCTCGGCGGCGGAGCGTCAGCGCCTACCGATTCGTGACGTCGATGACGTCGTGTACGCGCTCGCGGCCCACGCCGACGAGGTGATGCTGGCGCGACACGCGACGCGCGAGGCTTGGCTCTCGCGTCTCCTGCAGCTCGCGCTCTTCGGCGAGAACGCAGCGGGCGAGGGCTTCTTCACGCGGCTCGATGCCATTCGACGCGACGCATCGCGCGGGCACGTTCTGCTCGTCTACTACGTGGTGCTCGCGCTCGGCTTTCGAGGTCGCTACGCCACAGAAGACGCGGCTCGCCTCGAGCTCCTCGAGAACGTGCACCTCGACCTGATTCGTTCAGGGGCGACGACGGATCCCGCGCTATCACCCCATGCGATTCCCGTCCGCCGTCGGCTCGGTGGCGCAATCGACCCGCGATGGGCGTTGGCCTTCGGCGCCGGCGCATGCGTCCTCGGGGCTGCCGCGTGGGCGCTCTTCGCACTCGACCTCTGGATGCACACGGCAAGCTCCCTCGGCGGCTGAGGGGCGCATCCACACGCAACGCGCGCCGCGCACGACCGACACGAGCGGCATGGCACTCGCGATCGGTCTCGTCGTTCTGCTCGTCCTACTGCTGGCGGCGCCGTGGCTGCTCTTGCTCGTCGGCGCACCGCTCTGGGCGCCCCTGGCCATCGATGTCGCAGTCATCTCGTCGGCCCTCGGCGTGCTCGCGACCCGATCGGCGCTGGCCGCTGCGCGGGCCAAAAAGCTCGAGCGCGCGCAACCGAGCGCCAAGCCACTGCGAGACCCGACGCGTCCCGACACGACGGTCGAGCTCGGAGAGATTCGGCGTGAGCTCGACGCGGCGCTGGTGTCGATCGCGCAATCGCGCCTGGGAGGCGGGGGGCGCGCCGCACTCCTCGCGCTGCCTTGGTACGCGCTCGTCGGCGGCCCGGGCTCGGGCAAGTCCACGCTGCTCCGCACGTCGGGGCTGGCGTTCCCCAGCGCGCCGAACGCGGCTGCGATCGGTGAGGCGCGTGAAGCCTCCGCCCGAAGCGTGGGAGGCACGCGCCGCTGCGACGTCTGGCGCGGCAACGAGGCGGTCCTCTTCGACACGCCCGGCCGGTGGTCGACGTCCGCCGATGACGCGGAGTGGGGCGCGTTCCTCGAGCGCCTGCGCAAGCACCGGGGCGATCGCGCGCTCGACGGAGTGCTGCTGAGCGTCGCCATCGACGAGATCCTGCGCTCGAGCGAGGAGGAGCGCGCCGCCCTCGCCCGCCAGCTCCGGATGCGAATCGAAGGTGTCTCGACGCGGCTCGGCGTCCCTGTGCCCGTCTACGTGATGATCACCAAGTGCGATCGACTCGTCGGGTTCTCGGAGTCGTTCGCGGCCCTCGACAAGCGTGAGCGCGCGCGGCCCTGGGGCTTCACGCTCGCGGCCAGCGCGCTCGAGGGCGGTCTCGAGGATGCGGTTCGGGGCGAGCTGGAGCAGCTCGGCCACGCGCTCCGCTCTCGAGGCTTGTCCACGCTCGCCAACGAGCGGCGCGTCGAGTCACGCGGCCTGGTCGCCGAGCTCCCGGCGCACTTCGAGTCCGCGCTCGATCCGATCGCCAGCCTTCTCGCGCAGATCTTCGTCGCGAGCGTGTACGGCGCAACGCCGGCGCTGCGGGGCGTGTACTTCACGAGCGCGACGCAGGAAGGTCGGCCGCTCGATCGGCTGCTCGTCCCCGCGCTGCGCGCGAGCGGAATCGAGCCGAAGCCGCTGGGCGAGCCGACCCTCGAGCCTCGCAGCTACTTCGTCCATCAGGTCCTCACACGGATCGTCTTCGCCGACGCAGAGACGGCAGCGCCGAGCACACGCGCCAAGCGCCGACGCGCGCTCGCGCACGCCTCGATCGGGACGGGCGCGGCGCTGGTCGCGGGTGGCCTCGCGATCGCGAGCGCGTTCTCGTGGCAAGCGAACCGACGCGCGGTGGATCGCGTCGCGGGCGCGCTCGAGGCACTGCCTCGCGCGACGGGGCTGGCCCTGCCGGAGAGCCTCGCGCCGCTGCGGGAGGAGCTCGAGATGCTGGGGCGAGAAGCGGCCGAGGGACCTCCCTTCACCATGCGCTGGGGCCTGTACTCGGGCGCGCGGCTGGGCGATCGAGTGCGACGTCGGTATCTCGCGAGCCTGCGTGAGCACGTGATTGCCCCACTCCTCGCCGCCGAAGCGGCCGAGCTCGAGACCTGGGGCGCTGCATTCGAGACGGACCTCGATCGAGAGCCGAGCGACGACGAACGTGCTCGCGCTCTCGTACTGGTCGAACGGCAGCTGCGCTTCGCCGAACCAGCCGAGCCCGGTGAGCCCGCTCTCGACCCGCGCGGCTCCGCACGGATCGCGCGTGCGCTGGCCGAGGCGTGGTGCACCTCGGTCGGTCGACCGCGCGCGGAGTGCGAACCGCACGCCTCGTTGCTCTTCGCGATCACGCGCGCGAACGATCGTCCGCGCGTCGAGCGGCGCGAGGCGGCGATTCGGCTCGGTCGACTCGGGCTCGGAAGAACGCACGCCGATCAGGCGGCGCTCGACGCGCTGCTCGCGGCGGCGAACGCACGTGGCTACGACCTGACGCTGGCGCGAATGATCGGAACGAGCGGGCGCGCGCTGACGACGGATCGTCACATACGCGGCGCGTTCACGCGGCGAGGTTGGGAAGACGTGGTGCGCGCTCGGATCGACGCGAGCGACCAAGACGGCGATCGCGCGTGGGTCGTGGGTACGGCGGGGGCATCGCGGAGCACGCTCGCCACGCGCGAGGCCCTGCGACGCGCGTACTTCGAAGCGTACGTCGAAGAGTGGCGCGCGTTTCTCTCGAGTGTTCGTGTCGGTTCAGCGGCAGACGCGACCGAAGCGCTGGCCCTCCTCGAAGATCTCACGCGCGGCACACCACCTCCGCTGGGGCGCCTCCTCAGTGCTGTCGACGACAACGCGCATCTCCGGGAGGCGGACACAGAAGAGGCGAGCGCCGTACCTTCGGGATTGTTGGCGTCGCTGACGACGCGTCTGGCTGGCGCAGCCGTCTCGTCCGCATCGCCCCCCGCAGAGACGGAGCCAGACACGTCACGCGCTGCGATCGTCGCCCGAGCACTCGAGCCCTACGCGCACTTCGCGGTCCGAGGCGATGGCGCGCCCGAAGATGCGCCACTCGGTATCGACGTCTACGCCGACGAGCTCTCTCTGCTCCGCGACGCTCTCGCGAACTACCGCGACGACGCGAGCGCCGCGAGCACGCTCGACACGCGCCTCGTCGCGGCGCGGCGCCGCGTCGACGGGCTGGTCACGGAACGCGCGCCTGGCACACGCGACTTCTTCGAGCGCGTTCTCCGCCCACCGGTGGAGGCCGCCGCCCTCACCTCGTCGCGCGCGATGGCGAGCGCGATCGGAAGCGGATTCTGCGCGTCGGTCGCCACACCGTTTTCGGCGTCGCTCCGCGGACGCTACCCGTTCGTGCCGCACGGTGACGACGCGCCGCTCGGCGAGCTGACCGCGTTCTATCGTCCCGGCGGAACGCTCTGGAGCTACTACGACGCGTCGCTGGCGACGATCGTTCCGCGGGTAGGCTCCCGCTTCGCGCTCGCGCATCGCCTGGACCACCAAGGAAGCTCGCCCTACTCCAGCCAGCTGCCGGCGTTTCTCGAGCGCGCTCAGGCGATCACGAGCGGGCTCTTTCCGCCGGGAAGCAGCGAGCCGCGCATCGAGCTCGACGTGCGCGTCCATCCGACCGCCGGCGCCGCATCGGTGCGTTTCTCGGTCGGGGGCACGCTCATCGACTATCGCAACGGCCCCGAGACTTGGTCCCGCGTGATCTGGCCCGGCGCCACACCCAGCGCGGGAGCGCGCCTCGAGGTCGAGAGCGCTCGGGGGCTCTCGGAGCGCATCACGGAAGATGGTGAGTGGGGGCTGTTCCGACTCGTCGAGGCCGCCGCGCAGATCGACTCGCGTCCCGGCGACCGAACGCACACGGCGCGCTGGCACCTGCCCGGACACGACGTCGATGTCATCCTCGATCTCCGCTCCGTGCGCACGGAATGCGTGCTCTTCGGCGACGATCGTCGAGCTCGCCCGCTCGGTCCATTGCGCGCAGCAGGCGTGAGCGCGCCGCAGAGGATCACGCGCAGCGGGCCGGAGTGCGCCCCGTGACCGCGGACGAACGCCTCGCGCGCTGGACGGCGCCGCTCGCATCTCCGTGTGCGGAACCACGCGCGCATCCGGGCTTCGATGCGGTTCGTACGGAGATCGCGAAGCTCGAGTCTCCAACCGGCAGCTCGACTGACTGGACCGAGGTGCTGCGGGTGGGCGACGCGTTCCTCTCGGAGGTCGGCCGTGATCTCATCGTGGCGTCCGCGGTGGCGTCGGCGCTCGCCCATCGCGAGGGCGTCGATGGCATCGCACTGGGCGCGCGACTGATGACGACGCTGCTCGCCGACGCGAGCGCGACTCCCGCGCGACCGCGCGCACGCTCGAACGCGTTGCTGGCCTACGCGGCGCGCGCCGAGATGGCGATCGAGAGCGCGAAGGACCCCGCGCGTGACGCGCTCGACTCGCTCGACGCTGCGCTCCGCGATCTCGCCAACACGTCGGCGAGCGCACTCGGCGCCGACGCCCCGAGCCTCCATGGAATCCGAGATCGTGTGCGCACCGCGATCGGGTCACTCCCGGCCACGGCCGCGGCCGATCCTGCGCCCGTGTTCGCGCTACCGCCCCCGATGCCGAGCCCCGGCCTCGCGCTGGCTGCCGAGGTGCCCGACCGCGCCGAGCAGGTCCCGGCGTTCGTTCGTCGCGTGGCGACGCAGCTCGTCGCTTCAGCTGCCCTCTCGCGCGGAAGCTCGGCGCTCGATCCCCACGCGCTGCGGCTCACGCTGATCGCGCTGTATCTACCGATCACGTCGGCGCCCGAGACGACGCGGGAGTCGCGCACGGCGCTGGCCGCACCGCCCAAGCTCGTGATCGAATCGCTCGCGAGACAAGCGAGCAGCGGTACGCCGGACACGCTCGTGCGTGATGCGATCGGAGCGCTCGAGCGGAGCAGGTTCGCGCTCGACGTGCACGTCCACCTCGCCCGCGGGCTCGAGGCCGGAGGAGCCACGAGCGCCGCGGCGGTTCATCGCCACGAAGTGCGTGGCCTTCTCGCGAGGCTGCCCGCGCTCCTCGATCGCGAGTTCTCGGATGGAACTCCATTCGCCTCGGCGGATACGCGCGCGTTCTTCGCAGGCTGGGATCCGCAGCCGACGCTCGCGCCGAGCTCCCGCGTGGACTCGACCACCGCGATCGACGAGATGCGCGCTCTCGCACACGCGGGGCGGGCGGGCGACGCGCTCGCGCTCGGAAGTCGGCTTCGTCATGCGGCAGCATCGGGGCGCGAGCGCTTCGAGACCACGTTGGCGATGGCGATCATCGCCGACGAGGCGCACGCACTCCCGCTCGCGGCCGAGCTGTGCGCCGCGCTCGTCGGCGACACCGATCGCCATGAGCTCGACGCGTGGGACCCCACGCTCAGCGCGAGCGCCATTCGGGCCGCCGTGCGCATCGCGTCGAAGACGACGGGAGGCGACTCCACGGCGCGCGCTCTCTTCGCCCGCCTCGCTCGCGTGGACGCTCGCGGCGCCTTCGAACTTTCGTCGCACGTCCACGCAACGGGTCCGAAGTCGGGCCGATGACCCACCCAACGGCGCGACGAGCGCCCCGACGACCGAGAAAAGGAGCCCGAACGTGAGCACGAAAGAACAGTCCGTTGCGCCGAAAGAGCGCGTGAACATCACCTACAAGTCGGCCACCGGCGACGCACGCGAGGAGGTCGAGCTCCCGCTCAAGATCCTCGCGCTCGGCGACTACCGCGGCCGCGCCGACGAGCGCCCGATCGAGGAGCGCAAGCCCATCAACGTCGACAAGGACAGCTTCGACGAGGTGCTCCGCGAGCACGGCGTCACGGTGGATCTCTCGGTTCCGAACCGCCTCGTGGGGGAAGCGGGCGGAGAGATGGCGGTTCACCTCTCGATCCGCTCGATGAAGGACTTCGAGCCGGAGAGCGTCGCGCGCGCCGTCCCCGAGATGGCCACGCTCCTCGCGCTTCGCGAACAGCTCACCGCGCTCAAGGGCCCGCTCGGCAACGTGCCCGCCTTCCGCAAGAAGCTGGCGGCTCTCCTCGGCGACGACGGCGCACGTCGATCCCTCGAAGCGGAGCTCGGGCTCGACCCGACCCGCGACTGACCTCTCGACCCACGAATCGAAGGAGAACGAACATGGAAGCCCAAGAGTCCACTGCAACGAGCGCGACGACCACGACCCGCACGACTTCGCTGCTCGACGAGATCCTCGCCGAGACCCACATGCGCCCCGGCGACGAGGGCTACGAGATCGCCAAGAGCGGTGTCGGCGCGTTCATCGCGCAGATGCTCGCCCCCTCGCACCGCGGCGAGAAGATCGACAAGGTCCTCGTCGACGCGATGATCGCGGAGATTGATCAGAAGCTCTCCGCGCAGCTCGACGCGATCCTGCACGCCCCCGAGCTCCAGCGGCTCGAGTCGAGCTGGCGCGGCCTCAAGCACCTCGTCGATCGCACCGACTTTCGCGAGAACGTCCGCATCGAGCTCCTGTCCGCGACCAAGGAAGAGCTCGCGGCCGACTTCGAGGACAGCCCCGAGATCACCAAGAGCGGGCTCTATCGCCTCGCGTACTCGGCCGAGTACGGCACCTTCGGCGGGCAGCCCTATGGGCTCATGGTCAGCGGCTTCGAGCTCGATCACGGCCCGGTGGACATGGCGCTCCTGAAGTCGTGCGCGGCCGTCGCGGCGATGTCGCATGCGCCGTTTCTCTCGTCGGCGTCGGCGAAGTTCTTCGGCGTCGAGTCCTGGACCGAGCTCCCGAAGCTCAAGGACCTCCAGTCGCTCTTCGAGGGCCCGCAGTACGCGCGCTGGCGCAGCTTCCGCGACAACGAGGACGCTCGCTACGTAGGCCTCACCGCGCCGCGCATGCTGCTGCGGCTCCCCTACGGCAACGCGACGTCGCCCGTGCGCGCGTTCCACTACGAGGAGATCACCGATACGCACGACTCGTACTTGTGGGGCTCGACCACGTTCGCGCTCGCGGCGCGTATCGCCGACAGCTTCGCCAAGTACCGGTGGTGCGCGAACATCATCGGCCCGCAGGCCGGCGGCGCGGTCGAGGACCTGCCCCTGCATCAGTTCGACGCGATGGGCGAGGTGCAGACCAAGATCCCCACCGAGGTCGCGCTCACCGAGCGTCGCGAGTTCGAGCTCGCCGAGCAGGGCTTCATCGGCCTCGTGCACCGCAAGGGCTCGGACAACGCCGCGTTCTTCTCGGCGAACTCGTGCCAGCGTCCGAAGACCTTCGGCATCTCGAGCGAGGGCAAGCTCGCCGAGACCAACCACCGCCTCGGCACGCAGCTGCCCTACATGTTCGTGATCACGCGCCTCGCGCACTACCTCAAGGTGCTGCAGCGCGAGCAGATCGGTTCGTGGAAGGAGCGCGCCGACCTCGAGCGCGAGCTCAACAAGTGGATCTCGCAGTACGTGGTCGACATGGAGAACCCCGAGCCCTCCGTGCGCTCGCGCCGCCCGCTGCGTCAGGCGCAGGTGGTGGTCGAAGACGTCGCGGGCCAGCCCGGCTGGTACCGCTGCGGCCTCCGCGTGCGGCCGCACTTCAAGTACATGGGCGCGTCGTTCACGCTCTCGCTGGTCGGAAGACTCGACAAGCAGTGAGCGCGCATCGAGCGGGCTCCGCAGCCGCGCGCTATCCTGCGGACGTGGTCGAAGTGAACAAGCCGCACGTGACCCGAGAGGCGTACCTCGCCAGAGAACGCGCGGCCTCCGAGCGAAGCACCCTGTGGCGCGGCGAGGTGCGCGCGATGACCGGGGCGTCGCTCGTCCACAACGTCATCAGCTCGAACATCCACGGGCTGCTCTTCTCGCGCCTCATGGGCACGCCCTGCCGCCCGCTCTCGCAGGACATGCGTGTTCACGTCCCCGCCACCGGCGGCTACGTCTACCCCGACGTGCTCGTCGTGTGCGGCAAGCCCGAGCTCGAAGACGAGGCGTTCGACACGCTGCTCAACCCGAGCGTGATCATCGAGGTGCTCTCCGACTCGACGCGTCGCTTCGACCGCGAAGAGAAGTACAGCGCGTACAAGAGCATCGCGTCACTGCGCGAGTACGTGCTCGTCGAGCAAGACCGGCCCTGGGTCGAGGTACTCACGCGCACCGACGACGGCTGGCTCAGCCGCGACTACGCCGCGGGGGCCGACGTGCGTCTCACCTCGCTCGCCCTCGAGATCCCGATGGACGAGATCTGTCGCGACGCGCTCAGCGCGAGCTGACACAGCGCGAGACGAGCGCGAGCGCGCGTCGCCTCACGGGAGGGCGACGACCGCGATCACGTATACGCCCCATGCAGCGCCGCTGGGGTGCGCGTGGCGCACGGCGATGCCGATGTGACGGGACTCGAGCGCGGCCGCGGACCACGGAATGCGCTCGAGAACCGAGGCGACGTACGCGGCGCCGCGCGCCGAGCTGTGCGTGCGCACGAGCGCGTGGACGGCGGTGTTCATCGCTTCGGTTGGGTCCGTACCCTCTTCGGCGATCGCGGTCGCGGCGTCCTCCAGCGGCTCGAGCCGCACGAACTCCGGCGGGGCGTGTCCGGCCGCTCTGCGCGCCTCGGTCAGCGCGGCCTCGGCCGCCGCGCGGTCGCTCGCCTCATCGCCCTCGAAGAAGCGGAACGTCGACGCGACGCCGACTGCGCCGCCCTCGCCCGCTGCCGCCCCGATGCCGATGACACGCGCTTCTGGATCGAGCAGCACCCAGCGCTCCATCGGGAGCTCGAGCGCGCGGAAGAGCCACTCGCCCGCGTCGGTCGCCGCGCCGGGCATGAGCTGGATCGCGCGCCCCTCACGCACGAGCGCCCCATCGCCGAGCTCCCAGCCCGCCATCGCGTAGAGCATCGCCTGCTCCATCACGCGCGGGTCGGTCGCGAACGCGTGAGGGGCGACGCGCGCGAGGGCTGCGCTCTGCTCCGCTGAGAGCGCGAGGGCGGACGCACCGACGAGAGCGCGCTCACCGTTGAGGAGCGGCAGGACCGCAGCACCGAGGTCGTCGCCGATCGGGGTGGGCTCGCTCGGGAGGCGCAGCGTGTATGCGAGCCCTGCGCCTTCACTCGCAATCCCCAGGGCGATGGCGAGCGGCATGCAGAGCACGGCCTCGCCGTCGCGGCCCATCACCTCCACGTAGGCGTACTCGTCGCCGGCCGCGAAGGGGCAGTCGAGATCGAGCTCCGGTGGGTCGCCGCTCACCGCGCACTCCGCGACGCCGCGCGCACCCGACGTCGCCATGACCACGAGCTCGCTCGGTGCGCGGGCGACGCGCGCGTGGAGGCGGAGGTGGCCATCGACCGCGACCGGCACGCTCGGCTCGATCTCCATCTGCACGAGCGAGCTCGCGATGCCGGCGAAGAAGATGTCGCCGTCGCGGTGGATCGCGAGGCCCACACGGTTCGCCGACGGATCGGTGGCCGTGACGAGCTGATCGGCGAGCGCTGCGCCGAGCGACAGGACTGCGTTCTCGTCGCTGCGACTCGCGGGCACCGCCGCCGGCACGACGCCGATGCCGATCGTGACGGCGCTGGCTCCGCATCGCGCCGCGAGGAAGCGACGCACGGACTGATTCGGCAGGCCATGGAGCGTGGCGTAGAAGCGCGCCGTCTCTCGCGCGACGCACTCGAGCGGCGGGGATCGCTGCGCCGTCGCGCGATCGACCGCGAGCCGCTGGTAGAGCGCGTCGACCGCGCCCGATGGCGGCGCGAGCGAGGCCGGATCGATCTCCCAACGGCCAGCAGCGATCCCCGTGTCGACGTGGATCGGCCCGGGCGGCGGCAGTGCGGCGATGGCCGCTCGCGTCGGGAACCGCTCGTGGACCTCGAGCTGGCCGCGTCCAGCATGCGTCGAGCCCGTCGACGTGCGGCCTTGCGACGCGCCACCACCACAGCTGGCGATCGACAGAAGCGCGAACACCCACCATCGGCGAGCTTGCATGTCCCTCCGCCGCGAGCATACCCGAGGGCGCGTGAGAGAAGACGGTGCGCGAGGAGCCGGCGTCGAGGCCGCTCAGTCCACGAAGCGCACGCTGATTCGGGCGGCGCGTCAACGCGACCCAAATGCTCTCGCCCATCGCGGCAACAGGAGCGATGATGTCGGAAGTGTTGCGCGCGCGCTCAGCCTCGGCCGTCGCGGTCGTCTTGCTCACGACCGGCTGCTACCTCGCGCACGAGCGGCCGGTCCCAACCTCGCCGGTCGATGCTGCGAGCATCGCGAGCGACGCCCACGACGCTGCGGCGCCGCGTCCCGACGCGATGGGTGCGACGGACGCGCCGTTCTGTCCGCCCGGCATGCCGTGCGATTGCTTCGTCGGCGGCGAGCTGATCTGGGAGCGCGTCCTCTACTCCGTCGGCGACTCGACGACCGTGAGTGGCGGCGGCGATCCCGGTCAGGGCTGGGGAGCGGACCTCCGCCTCGAGGCCCGCTGCGGAGGCACGTACACCGTGACGGCCACCGTCATCGCGCTCGGATCACGCTGCGAGCTGGTCTCGGTGGAGACCCCTGTGACGGTCGGCGATCCGCGCTTCGGAGCACGCGCTCGCATGCCCCGCTGGACCGCGAACGACGCATGCGCCGCCGAGGCGCTCACGCGCACGGGCGGGGAGACATGCGTGCAGATCGCGTGGAACGCGACGGGTGGCGGGACCGGATCGACGATGCTCGGCTGCTTCGCGCGCTTCGGCCCCTACTGCTTCGGTGGCCCTGGCTGCGGCGGCGGCGGCATGGGTGTGGGCGACACCGGCGACTGGACCTTCTAGCCGGCGTCACCAGACCCGATGCGAAACGCTGGACTCGTTCGCGTCCGTGTCCCCGGAGCTGACTGCGCGCACCTCGAACGTCTCACTTGCGCGCGAGCGAGCGCCGCTGGGCGTCGGCCAGCTTCGCCATCCGGGCCGCGCGCTCGCTCTGACCCGCCGCCGCGAGCACGACCGTCGCCCGCTCGAGCACCGAGAGCACGTCCGGATCGATCAAGGCGTCGAGCTCGGGCTCGACCTCGTCTACGATGGCGTCGAAGGCCGTGTACGCGCCGCGCGCGGCGAGGCCGGGGAGGCGCACGCAGCGGGCGAGGCGCGCGTAGCCGTCGCGACCTGCACGCTCGAGGTCGAGCTCGACCTCGACCAGGACCGCCTCGGCGCGCTCGTACTCGCTGGCCGCGACGTCGAGGAGCGCCAGGTTCACGCGCACGATCCAGACCTCGTGCGACCCGAACGAGGCGAACGTCTCGATCGCGCTCTCGTAGTGCGCGCGCGCGGTTTCCGAGCGACCGCGGTTGCGCTCGAGGTCGCCGAGCAGGTTCGAGGCGATGCCGAGGTGGTAGCGCATGCCTGCCGCGGTGAAGAGCGCGAACGCGCGGTGCGCGAGGCCGATGGCCCGCTCCACGTCGCCCTCACGGATGGCGAGGTCGGCCAGGCCCGAGAGCACGCGTCCTTCGTTCTCGCCCACGCTGGCGAAGAGCAGCGCGGCACGCTCGTAGGCCTCGCGCGATTCCGGCAAGAGGCCGAGGATCTTCGCGCACTCCGCGCGGCCGTAGAGCGCTCGGCCGAGATCGCGCGCGTGCTCCTCGGTGGACGCGTGCGTTTCGGCGCGCACGAAGTGCTCGAGTGCGCTTCGAAAGTCGCCTTTCTTCTGGAGCACGATGCCGCGCGCCCACTCCACCCGAGCGAGCGAGGCGTGGTCTCCACCAGCGCGTGCCTCCACGCGCGCGATCCGCTCGTCGGCGGCGTCGAAGCTCGACGCGTTGAGGAAGGCCTCGACGCAGGCGATGTCGAGATCCGATCGGCGCCGGTCTCCGACGCTCGCACCGAGCCCGTCGAGCATCTCCTGGCCGCGCTCGGCCCACGCGTGCACGGCCGCGAAGTCGCCCGTGGCGAGGCGCGCGAGGACGGTGGCGAGAACGAAAGGTAGAGCGCGGTCGGGGTGGCCCGCGGCCACGTAGTGTGCGGCGACGCGCTCGGGATCGCGGCCTCCGCGCGCGAGCTCCTCGGCGATGGCGGCGTGCTGTCGAAGCGCGGAGCCCGACTCGATCGCGCTCCGCTCCAGGCTCTCGCGGACGAGATCGTGCGCGAACGCGAAGCGGCCAGCGCGGATCGCACCGAGATCGACGAGCGCGAGCACGGGCGCCGCTTCGGCAGGAGACGCCGCACCAAGCGCGAGCGCGGCACCCGACCACTCGTCGAGATCGGGGAGCGGCCCGAGGAGCGCGGCGATCTCCAGCGAGAGGAGCAGGCGCGCCCGCGTCGCGTCGTCGCCGGCGGCGGCGCGGGCGAGCGTGCGTGCCAGCTGCGCGCGGAGGTGCGCGTGCAGATCGTCCGGGAGGCGCAGCTCCACGTCGGGCCGGAGCCGGAACCCGCTCACGCCCTCTTCGAGCGCACCGCGTGCGACCCAGTCGCTCACGATCTGCACCGCGAAGAGCGGGTTGCCCGCCGTGCGGCGCGCGACCTCCGACGCGAGCGAGGGCTCGAGGCCGAGCAGATCGGCGACGAAACGCCCGTGCGCGTCCGCATCGAGCGGCGCGAGGCGCAGATCGAGCCCGAGCGGCCCCTGGGCGAGCTCACGCGCGCGCGCGCTCACGTCCGAGTCGCGAGCGGTCACCAGCACCAGGGCCGCGAGCGGCTCATCGCCTCGAAGCGACTCGAGGAACGCGAGCGCGTCGGCCGAGCGCGGAGCGTCGTCGAGGTGAAGCACGAGCGGCTGCCGCTCGGCCAAGCGCGCGAGCGTCCGACGGATGGCGGCGTGTCGGTCAGCCGGGCGGGGGAAGCGCGCATCGCGCTCGGTCAAGAGCGCGAGCAGGTCGTCCACGTCGAGCTGGCTCGGAAGACCCGTGTCGGAGATCCACTCGCGCACGCGCTCGCTCGGATCTCCACGCGTCGGCGCGCGAATCGCGCGTGCGAGCAGGGGCGCGAAGCCCTCGGTGGGCGAGCGCGAAGCGGAGAAGCGCGTCGAGAGCGGGAGGGCGACGCCGAGCTCGAGCGCACGCTCGGAGAGCCACTCACCGAGGCGCGTCTTGCCGACGCCCGCCGCGCCACTGACGAGCACGATGCGCGGGCGACGGCTCGACACGACGTCGGCGAGACACCGGAAGAGCGCGGCCTTCTCGCGCTCACGGCTGGTGAGCGGGACCGCGCGCAGCCCGAAGAGCCCGAGGCCCGAGAACGCAGGCACCGGCCGCGTCTCGCGAGCGTCGGCGAGCCAGGCGGCAGTCGGTCCCTCGTCGTAGCGCGAGGGAAAGCTCGGCGTGGGCCAGCGCGAGGGACGGAGGCTGCGGAAAGGATTCTCGCCCGTGCGCGATGCCGAGCGGCGTTCCGGAAGCTCGCTCGTGCGTTGCGAGGGTGCGCGCTCGAGATCGATCGAGACGAGCGCGCGCGCCGCGTGCGCCGCCGACGAGAAACGCTTGCCCGGATCCTTGGCCAGCAGCGTGGCGATCCAGCGCGCGAAGTCGTCGGCGAGGAGCACCGGCGGCTCGCGCGGTGCCTCGAGCACTTGCATGCGCCGCACCTGCTCGGGCGCGCCATCGAAGGGCGCGCGACCCGATGCGATCACGTACGCGAGACAGCCCAGGGCATAGAGATCCGTGTGCGGGCCCTCTTCGTACACGCGGCCGAGCACCTGCTCGGGCGCCATGAAGCGCGGCGTGCCGCCCCACATCGCATCCCCCGTCGCAGCCGCTCGACGCGCCGACGCGATCCCGAAGTCGCAGAGCTGCGTACGCCCGTCCGGCAGCCGCGCGGAGAGCAGCACGTTCGAGGGCTTGAGGTCTCGGTGCACCACACCGCGCGCGTGCGCGTGCGCGAGCGCCGCGAGGATCGAGAGCAGGATCGGGCGCTGCTGCGCGAGCGGAAGCGGAAAGCCCGCGCGGGCCAGGGAGCCTCCGACCGCGAGCTCGGTCACGAGGTAGGGCGTGTGAGGCGGACAGCCGCGCGCGATCAGCTCCGGGCCTGCAGCGCCGAAGTCGAGCACGCGCACGATCCCCGGATGATCGAGGCGCGCGTGCGCGATCACCTCGTTGCGCAGCGCCTCGCGGAGATCGTCGTGGTCGGCCTCGTCGCTGATCGCGACGAGCTTGATCGCCACCCGCGTCGTCCCCTCAGCGTGCCTTCCCTCCCAGACCTCCGACATTCCGCCGCGCCCGAGCGGCCGCTCGATCACGAAGGGCCCCACCCTCGCGCCCCGGAGATCCAGCTGGCTGACCTCGTTCGCTTGCCCCGTCGCCATCGGCGAGAGCCATGATGCCGCGACGCCGAGCGGATGTCGTGGCCCCGCCCGACGAGGCTAGAGATCGCGCGTCAGCGCCAGCGAACGAAGCGATGCGCCTTGGTGCGCGACGATCCCGATCCCCACGCGCAGCGCGTGATCGAGCGCGTGACACGCGACCGTCGCGCCGGCCTCGCTGCCGATGACGAGACTGCCCTCGCTGGTTCGCGCGATGCGTACGCGCGCGTCGGCCGCACGGCTGACCGTACACGCGCCCAGAGAGACGGCCGCGTCGGTGACGCTGATGGTCGCGAGCGTCTCGAGGTGCTCGCCGGTGAGCACGACGTCGTACGAGCCGACCCCATCGAGCAGCGCCTCGAAGTCGCGGAGCCGCAAGACCGGTACGTCGAGGCGCGCGTCGTCGAAGCCGGCGTGGACCTCGAGCACACCACCCGACGTCGTCCATCTCGCGGAGGCGTCGAGCGCGAGCGCAGCGCGATCGGCGGCGAAAAGGTAGCTCGGTGGCGGCGAGTCGAACGGCGTGAGGCGCTCGTCGCGCCGCACCGACGCGCCGGTGGCGGCGAGCTCGAGGGTTGCGCCGTCGAAGAGCGCGACCATGTCGCGTGGCACGCGTGACGTCGCGAGCGCGGTCACGGTCCCCGCGCCGGGGTCGATGAGGTAGCCGAGACGCCCTCCGTCGGCGCGATGACCTTCCAAGAGCACGCGGCCACTGCCGAGCCCGACCGCGACCGGATCGAGGACGGAGGGTGCCACCGCTGCGGTGTCGATGCGCTCTTCGCGGGGCGAGACGATCGAGAGCGTCGTCGTCGTGGCCCAGGCGACGCGGCCGGAGGGCAACGCTGCGATCCAATCGGGCGCGCCGAGCGCCACTGAGAGCGTGCGGATCGAGTCGTGCGCGACGTCGAGCACCTCGATCGACGCCACCGGCCGACCCCCAGGCTCGTCGAGACCTCCGACGACGGCGATGTGGCTCGCGTCGAGCTGCACGAGGAGCGGCGAGACACGAGGGAACGCGAGGCTCGCGCGCATCACGTCGCCACCGTCGCTCGTCGGATCGACCCACTCGATCGAACGGAGCGCGCGGCTGCCGTCGCTGCCTCCCACGAGCAAGACGCCGTGCACTCGGCCTACGTCGACGGCGATCGCTCCGTGATCGCGGCGCGGCACCACGAGCGAGCCGAAGGTGGCGGCGCCGCCGTTCAAGGGGATGCGTTCCCACGTCTGCGCCGGATCGCCGCCCTGACGCGCGGCACCGCCCGCGACAAGGACGGCGTCGCCCTCTGGGACGAGCGTGGCCGCGGCGAACGCGATGGGGATCACGTGATCGACGCGCGGCAGCTCGACGCGCTCTTCACGCACGTGAAGAATCGCGACGCGACGCATCGCTTCGCCTCTCTCGTCGAGGCCGCCGACGAACATCACGCGGGCTTCGTCGAGCACTGCGATTCCAGCACCGATCGGCAGCCGCGCTTCGGGATCCGCGAGCGGACACGAGAGACCGAGCGGCCGCATCACGAGCGCGGGATCATCCGTGACCGACGCGCGCATCGCCCAACCGAAGGCGTCCCATCCGGCGCTCGGTGCATGAGCCGACACCGCGAACGCCAACACCGAGCTGGGAAAGCGGGTGATCGGATCGATCGGCGCGCCCCGTCCGTCGATCTGCGCGACCACACGATCGCTCGTCGGGAAGTCACCGAGAGCCGTCAGCGTGATCGGCCCGATGCTCGCGTGGCACTCGGGTGCTCCCGGAAGCGCGATGTCGAGCGGGACGTGATCGACCACGGTCCCGCGACAGCCCCATCCCAGGGTCGCCGCCACGCAGACGAGGAGCTCGAGCCGCCGCACGGCCGCATCGTGCCACGGTTGGCGAGACGGTCGCGTGTCCGCTCTCGCTCCGCGCCGATCGGTGCGATACGTTCGCCCCTGTGAGTACGCGTCGCTCCGCGCTGATCGTCGGCACCTCGCTGGTGGCGTGCCTCCTCGGTTGCGAGAGCGGCGCATCGATCGGAGCGATCTGTACGCGCGCGTCCGAGTGCGCCTCACCGCTGGTCTGCCGCATCGGACGCTGTCGAACCGAGTGCGTCGAGGCGCGCGACTGCCCAGCGGGCCAGGTCTGCCTGCTGAACGCCGACCGGCTCGGGGCGTGCGAGCTCCCCGCGATCGACGTGTGCTCGGTGTCCTGCGATCCGCCGCTGCGGTGCGCGTCCGGCCACTGCCGCGTCGAGTGCATGACGGACCGTGACTGCCCCGGCGGACACGTCTGCACGGGCAGCGCATGTCAGCGCGCCGACTCCGTGATCGACGCGGGCCCAGTCGACGCAGCCTCGGAAGACGCGGGCTCGGATGCGAGCACCGACGCGGCTCAGGCGATGGGCCACGACGGCGGGCATCCGGTCGCGAACGACGGGTCTCTCGTCGGCCACGGCGACGGCGGGCTCGCGTGCGATCCCGTCAGCGAGACCGGCTGCGGGAGCCAGCGCTGCGCGATCCCGATCAGTGCGCCCGGCTGCGTCGATGCGACCGGTACGAGCGGAGTCTCCGACCCGTGCGGCGCCGAGGCGGAGTGCGCGTGGGGCCTCTCCTGCCAGGGCGCGCGCTGCGTGCAGATCTGTCCGATCGGCGACGACGCGTACTGCGGACTCGATCTCGTCTGTTCGCTCGACAGCGTGCATGGACAGCGCGCCCTCGCGACGGCCAACGGCATCGGGCTCTGTACCGAAGCGTGCGACCCCTTGTTCCACGTCGGATGTCCGACGGACGCGACCTGCGCGATCGGCACCGGCGGCTCGGGCAACGACTTCACCTGGTGCCGCGACATCGGGCCCGGCCGCGAAGGCGCCTCGTGCTCGAACGCCCTCGGCTGCGCGACCACGCTCGATTGCTACATGGGCGCGTGTCGCGAGTTCTGCGACGCAGCGAGCGGGCACGGATGCCCGACCAATCGACACTGCGATGGGACGACGTCGTTCGTCGGCCGCCCGCAGGTCGGTGCGTGTATTCCGTGACCTCGCCAACCAGGCGCTCGGGCTCCGATCAACTGCGATAGGCTCCGCGGCGAGTGACCTCGACGGGCCCGCGCAGCTTCGGGAAATACCTCCTCGAGCGCGAGATTGCGCGCGGTGGCATGGCGCGCGTGCACCTGGCGACGCTGCGCGGCCTGGGCGGGTTCGAGAAGCGGCTGGTGGTGAAGGAGATCCTTCCCGAGCTGGCGAGCGATCCGAAGTTCGTCGCGATGTTCGTCGAAGAGGCGAAGGTGCTCGTCGCGCTGAGCCATCCGAACATCGTGCCGGTCTACGAGCTCGGGATCATGGACGGGACGTACTTCCTCGCGATGGAGCATGTCGAAGGCGCGACGCTCGCCGATCTCGTGGCGGAGCGCGCGCTCACTGCGGCCGAGGCCGCGCGTGTGGGCGCCGAGGTCGCGGACGCGCTCGCCTACGCGCACGAGCGCTTCGACATCGTTCATCGCGACGTGTCGCCCAACAACGTGATGGTCGACACGGCAGGGCATGCGCGCCTGCTCGACTTCGGCATCGCGGCGCGCGCCGATCTGGGCGATGGCGATGCGCTCTACGGAACTCCCGGGTTTCTCTCGCCAGAGCAAGCGCGCGGCGAGAAGCTCGGCCCCGCGAGCGATCTGTTCTCGCTCGGCTGTGTGCTCGCGTACGCGGTGCAGGGCGCGAGCCCCATCGGCAGCAGAGACCTCGAGCGCTTGCGCGCGCTCGATGCGGTGCCCGAGATCGCGATCGACGACGCGCCCTCGCTCGCGCGGATCGTGCGCGAGCTGCTCGGTCCCGTTCCGAACCAGCGGCCGTCCTCCGCACGCGCCGTGGCGCGCTCACTCGCCTCGGCGGCGGCGGCCCTCGAGCGCGACGAGGAGAGCTCCATCGCCACGCTCGCTGCACGCGCGAGTCGGAGCCATGGCGCGCGAGCCGAAGGGCCCGTGCCGAGCGCCCCCGAGACGGGCCCGGTCACGCCCGGGCGCGTCGAGACCCTCGCGAAGAGCCAGGCGCTCGACGCGATCCTCGCGACTGGCAAGGTCACGCGCGAGGGGCCGACCTCGAAGGAGATCGGCGAGAGCGACGCGAGCGCGCCGCGCACCGCGCGCATCGAGCGACCACGCCCCGCATCCGCCGAGTCCGCGCCCGCGAATCGCGGACCTGCGATCGTTCTCTCGGTGCTCGCCGCGGCCGTGGCAGCGCTGCTGATGTGGAACGCGCGTTTCGAGCTCGGCCCCACGCCGCGCATCGATGCCGTCGATCACGGCCTTCGGTCACCCGCCGACATCCTGCCGCTACCGATCGACGACGCGAGCGAGTCGGCGCTGGATGGTGCGATCGAGGACGCGGGGGTGGCGGACGGCGCTGCGTCGGGGGCCGATGGCGGTGAGGCGCCGGTGACGCCGCGCGCGCGCGATGCCGGCGGCCGGGGAACGGCGACGCTGACGGTGCAGGTGAATCCGTGGGCGAACGTCTTCCTCGATGGTCATCTCATCGCGTCGGGAGCGCGCGAGATGACCGTGCGCGGCGTCCAGATCGGACCCCACGCGCTGCGCCTCGACTGCCCGGCGCTGGGTCGTCGCGCCGACGCGTCCTTCCGCGCGGAAGCCGGCGCGAGCCTCTTGATCACCGCCGACCTCGAGCGCGACCCGGTCGTCATTCGCGGCCCGTGAGCATTCGCGGTCCCTGCCGCGCGCGTCACTGCTGCGGCGTGAACGTGTACGGAACGGCGACCACGGCGCAGGTGCCCTGCGTGACGTGCGGGAAGTGCATCCGGTTCGCGAGGTTTCGAACGCAGGTGAAGACCTCACGGTCGCGGAGCGAGCCACCGACCTGCACACCGTCGACGTGCCCATCCGAAGCGACGCGAACCTGAAGCATCATCTGGCCCTGCAGCAACGGATTCGCCTTGAGGCGATGCTCGTAGCAAGCCTGGAACTGCGCGCGGTACTCCTCGAACACGGGGCGCGCCTCGAGCTCTCCGCTGCACGAGTCCCACTCGCCGGCCGCGGGCGGACGAGGGCCGTGGTGAACGGCAGGCTCGACCCAGACCGCGGCATCGATCGGACCCGCGTCCGGCTCTTCATCAGGAATGACGAGGCTGTCGTCGACCAGCGCCGTGGAGCGCTCGACTCCCGCGTCGGCGGGGCCGGCCGTCGTGGTCGGCGGCGGCGGCGTGCCGGGCGTGATCAGGCAGTACCCGAGCCCAGCCAGTGCGGCGAGCGCGACTCCGGCGATGGCATAGCGCGCACCTCCACCCGGCGGCGGCGGCGGCGTCGACTCAGAGGCCAAGGGCCCTCGCTGGTCTGCGCATGATGGGCGCCTTTGTACCATGCCCCCCCGACGCCGCTACTTCGAAAGTCGGCGACCACCGCGCTCCGGCGTGCGTGTTTTGCGGGGATCGGCGCGCGCCCGTACACTTCCGAGATGCAGCATCGCTTTGCTTCCGTCATCGCCGCGCTTTCGCTCGTGGCATGCAACAACGCCATCGTCGTCGAGCTCCAGACGGGGGAGCAGTCGTTCGACGTCGCCGCCTCCTCGCTCGGTCTGCCCCCAGGCCTTCGAGACCGCTCGAGCGGCTCGGCTCGCATCGCCTCGGTGGATTGTTCAGGTACCGGGATCTGTCCGACGACCGCTGAGGTGCCGGTCGATTGCAACGCGGGCGTCTGTGACCCGGCCCCCATCAGCGTGTCGGTCCCGGTCGGCGACGTCGTCGACTTCGACCAGCTCCTGCAGTCCGCGAGCACGCTGCTGCGTCTCGTCGACGGCATCGAGATCGAGAGCGTCGCCTACAACGTATCGCCGAACAGCCTGACGATGCCGCTGCCGGCCGTGACCGTGCTCTGGGGCGCCGAGAGCGCCACGGCGAGCTCGCCCTCGCTCAGGCCCATCGGAACGATTCCGTCGA
>JAYVCF010000145.1:0-29905 GCA_043750095.1 Deltaproteobacteria bacterium | reverse complement strand
CTACTTTCAGCGCTGCGGTGAGGTGCCGCTTCACCCCGACGAGCTCGGACGCCGCATCGGTGTCGAGCGCGTCGGTGCGTTGCGCGCGCTCAGCGTGATCATCGATTGCGAGCGGCCGACGACGCTGCCGTGTGCCGGGTTCGGCGGCTGTCAGCGTGAGGTGCACGAGCGCGGCGATCGTGAGCGACCATTCGTGGCCGTGTGCGGCGCGGACGTCACCGCATGCGAGTCCGAGCTGCTGACTGAACCCGAGCTCGCGCGTAGGGGCGTGTCGACCGAAGGGCTCGCTCGCGTCGTCGCGCGCGCTCTCGACCTCCCGGATGCGAGGGTTCGTCGCGGCGACGCGCCGGGTTGCTGGGAGCTCGGCCGCGATGCCGGACGCGCGATGCTCTTCGCGCCAGCGCCATTCGCGCGCGGGTTCGAGCTCCTCTTGCTCTCACAGGCAGGAGCCACGACCGTGTTCGTTCCGTGCCGTGACCGTGTATCGGGTGTGCTCGAACAGCGGTACCGATCGGGCGAGCGGGTCGAGCTGCGGTTCCTCGAGGACGAGCTCGTGCTCGTCGGAGGCCGTGTGCTTCGGCAATCGTCGTCGTCGCCATCTGCCGCGATTTCGGCACCTCTTACCCGTACTGTGCTCGAGCGCGCCGGCGAGCGCCGCGTCACGGACGTCGAGTACGCCGCGATCCTCGACGGCACGGCCGACCTCGTCATCGACCTCACCGCCACGAGCGATGGTGGCGGACATCCCGCGCACACGCGGGCCCGCGGTCGTCGCCGAACCGTGTCGCTCCCCGCGCGGCAAGCGCTCGCCCTCGTCGAGCTGGTGCGCGCAGCCGGCAGGCCGCTGCGAGCTGCCGAGCTCCGCTCCATGCGCGAGGCCGAGGTGCGCGACCCCGAGCGCCTCGTCGAGATCGCGCGCAAGGCGATCGACGTCCCGCTCGGTCGCTACGAGTGGCGCTCGTTCCACACCGTGCGCGGCGCGACGCCCGAAGCGAAGGCGTACGCGTTCCGGCCACCGCCCGACATGACGTACGCCGTCGTCGTCCCGGCGGCGTAGATCGCCACCGCGATCGCGTGACCTCTTGCGATCTTCGAACACCGCAAGATCGCGTGCGTCGATCTCTCAGCGCGACGTTGCGGTCTTGAAGACCGCAACACCGCAGTCCCCCTAAGGCATTGCGGTGTTGCGGTCTTCTCGTTCGGCGGTCCGGATCCACTTCTCGGAACGTCGGCCCTGCGGTCAGGCGGGGAAGTACTTCGTCGCGCGTTTGACGCCCGTCTTCTTGAGCCTCTTCGCCTCGACCAAGCCGAGCACGCGGAGCTTCAGATCGTCTGTGGGCACACCGAGCGTCTTGCCCATGAACTCGATCCCGTTGCCCGGATGCGACTTCACGCTCGCAAGGATGGCGGTGTCGATGGCTACGAGCTGCTCGGGCGAACGTTTGGCGCCCTTCTTCCGCTTGAACGAGAGCTTGGCCGACACCGTGGCGGCGGGGGCCACAGTCATTGGCGTCACCTTCGGCGCGCTCGTGATGTGTGCGCGCGCGGTCGACGTCCCACCAAGCGCCTGCGTAACCGCGTCGATTGCAGCCGCTCGGACCAAGGCCTCGAGCTCGCTCGTGAACTTCTCGATACGTACGCGGATCGCGTCTTGGATCATCGCTGGGGCTCCTGAAAAGAGGGCTGGAACGCGGAGTTGAGTACTCGGCGGTCGGCATCGGAGTCAACACCGCTGGTGCCGACATCACCCCAGCACGGTGGCCCGCGGTCAGGCTGCGATCCCAAGCTCCCGCATCAGTGCGCGCTCGCACGCTGCGACGCGGCCGCGGTTCACTCGAACGTAGAGGGTGCCGGCGCTCTTCGCAGCGCGGGACAGCGCGATGTCGGTGGCGTGATGCTGAAAGCCCGTCGCTGAGAGGACGAGGTCGAACGCGCCGCGTTCGATGCGTTCGCACGTCGCGTCGATCCGACGAGGATCAGCGACGCACCACACGACCTCGAGCGCGAAGGTCTTCGCCACGCGCTCGCGAAGGTCGGGATCCTCGCGGTTCGAAACGAAGAGCGCGCGACCCGCGCCGAGCTTCGCGCGGATCGTCCCAAGGTGCGCGGCGCGATTGTCGACCGACGGCGGCTCGTCGGGCTCCGACGGCTCGGCGAGGCTTGCGCGCGTCGCGTTTGGCTGAACGACGATCCCGTCGACACCGAGACCCGTCTTGAGTCCAGCGAGCCGTCGGCGCCCTCGGCGTTCCGGTAGAGCATCGCGAGCGAGCGCGGCGATCTCGTTCGCGCGGGGACGCAGGATCTCTACGAGTGTCGGCGTATCGAGGACGTCGAACGCCTTCGCGAGAACGGTGGCGACGGCGCGAGTTCAACGGCGCTCCGCGAGATGGGCGCCGCTCAGATCTTCGCTCCGGGCCGGAGGTCGTAGCGCGCCGCCGGCGCCTCCAGGTGTGTGAACCCGAGCGTTCCCGTCGGCGCTGCACCTTGACGAGGCGTACGCTAGGGGCGTGCGTCTCGTGTGGGCTGCGCTCCCGCTCGTCGTCGCGATCGCTGGCTGCAAGAGCGGCCATGCGTCGGGTGGCCCAGCGACGGCGATGCTCTCCCTTCACTTCGGCTGTGAGACGCTCGATGGCGGCACGATCCCCGACTGCGTTGACCGTGGACGCATCGATGTGAACGGCGGGACCGACCGCGGATCGCCGCCGATGACCTGCGAGCTCGACAACGTGGACGAAGGCGCTCCGCGCGTCGTGTTTACGCTCGATCTCGCGAACACCTTCTTCGACACCGGTCCGAATCGCGGGCTAACGATCGGGCCCGTCGAGGTCACGCTCGGCCCGATGGTCAACGGCGAGCGCCGCGGAGTCCCGACCGGCACGTGCATGATCACGATCCACGACGATGAGACTTTCACGGCGGCGTGTGGGGCTGCCGCACCGAGCGTGGATCAGCCGTGCCAGCTCACCGTCGTCCTCAGCAATACCATCTTCGAGGACAACACCGGTTTCGTGAGCGTTCGCTGCGTCGACGTGCACTCGGACACGTCGGACCGTCGCATCAGCGTCGCCGGTGTGGGCAGTTCCACGCCGGCCCCGCGGCCATTCATGAGCCGCGACCCACCGAACGCGGGCGAGTTCTGGACGTGCCCGATCACGCGCCATTGGTGAGCGGGCGGCCCCTCAAGGAGACGGGCGGCACCACGACGAAAACCCGAACGGGCGCGAGGCAGAACGGCGTCCGTTCACGGGTCGCCCCGTTCACACTTTACAGAATCGCCCTTCCGCGAAGTCGGCGGCACAAGATGCGCCGATCCCACTTCGCACTCGGAACGGCCCCGGCCACCGGGCGATGGTGGCGCACTCCGTAGCGCCGGCCGCTCTCCCGCCCCTCCTAGAGCAGCGTGTAACGGCCGTCCACGTCATGGCGCGCAAGCTTCCTTGCCACCAGGCCTGTCCACATTTTCTCGGCGTCTTCCGTTCGGTACACGCCGAGATCGCTACTTTCCTTCGACGTGAGGGAGGATCGGATGACCCCGGCGCCCACGTACTCCTTCGCGAGCCGGAGCATCGCAGAGCCGACGCCGACGCCGCGCATGTTGCGGTCGGGATCTTTCGGGAGATGTGGCTCGGAACAAATGTGGTCGACCATCCAGACGCCGAGCTCGATCTCTTTGAGCCGGAGCTGGCAGTACTGTTCGTCGCGACGAACGCCGAATCGAGTCGCGTTCATCTGAAGCACTCCGCTCGTTTGCGTGTCGAGAGACACGTCGAGCGGGATCTCGCCCTTGCTGCTGATCGCGCTCGTCGTGAGCTGCGTCCATCCAGGGAGGTGTGCGACCATGGGGCGGATGGTACCGCGCGCTAGCGCCGTCGGTGCACGTTCTCGAACTCGACGAGCGTCGTGGTGTGCGCGCTCATCGCCGCGTCCCACGCACGTAGTGCGCGAGTAGACGTCGCGGCGCGGGTGCGGCGTCGTGTGCAACGACTAGCGCCTCTCGCGCGTGCGCTCGACAGAACGTGCGTTGGACTAAGCCGCTGCGCGGCAGCAAGAGCCACGCGCGAGCTCATCATGCGGCTGGGCCGCGCGTCGCCGTCGACGTGACCCTCTTCGCGTAGCAGCACCGCGGTCGCGTGGTCGCCTCGCATCGATCGACCCTGATCGCCTCCGCTCATCTCGGGCGGAGCAGACCGGAGGTCGTCGTGAAAGCTCAGCTCAAGAAGAGGCTGCTGGAGGAGTTCGCGCTGCGGGGCACGCCCGCTTCGACGCGCAGCACGTACGTGGGATGCATCGATCGGTTCGAGCGGCACCGGGGCGCGTCGGCCTCGCGCCTCGGCGCCGAGGACGTGCGCGCGTTCCTGCTGCACCTGGCGCAGGAGCGCGGCGTCAGCCCGGTGACGCAGAACGTGTATGCATCGGCGCTCGCGTTCCTCTACGCGGGCGTGCTGCACCGCCCACGCGTCGTCGCCGAGATTCCGCGCCGCAAGATCGTGCGGCGCACGGTCGAGGTGCTCACGTTGGTCGAGGTGCGGCAGTTGCTCGATGCGATCACGTCGGTGACCCATCGCATGGTGTGCTCGCTGAGCTACGGCGCCGGCCTGCGGATCAGCGAGGCCCTCGCGCTCCGCGTCGAGGATATCGACAGTCGCGCCGGCGTCATCCACGTGCGACGTGGCAAGGGCGGGCGCGGCCGCGATGTGATGCTCGGCGCGCGCCTGCTCCAAGAGCTGCGCTCGTACTGGCGCGCGAGACGTCCGCCAGGGCCAGAGCTGTTTCCGGGACGCTACGGCGCGGGCACCACGCTCACGCGCGAGGCCGTGTGGATCGGCGTGAGGAGCGCCCGCGCAGCGGCGGGCATGGAAGGTCGCCGCGTCACACCGCACACCTTCCGGCACTCGTTCGCGACGCACATGCTCGAGCAGGGGACCGACATTCGCACGCTGCAGGTGCTGCTCGGTCACTCCTCGATCGCATCCACCACGCGCTACCTGCACGTGAGCACCGCGCGCATGCGCTCGCTCGTGGGTCCCTTCGAGCGTCTCTCGCCCGCTGCGCCGCCCGCGCTCTGACGCCGGCTCAGCGTGCACTCCACTCCCGAGCACTCGGGAGCCGGCGCGCTGCCGCGTCCGGCGCTCGAGCTTTGCGACATCGTGCGCGCCCACAGCGCGGCGCTCGCGCGCACCCGCGCGCTGACGCCGGAGCAAGCTCGCACGCTGCGCGCGATCGGGCGCTGTCGCACAGCCGCGCTCGGCGGACATCTCGACGTGTGCACCGACTGCGGCCATCAGAGTCCCTCCTACAACTCGTGCCGTGATCGTCATTGCCCCAAGTGCCAGTGGCTCGCGCAGGCGCGCTGGGTCCAGAGGCGCACCGAGCGCCTGCTGCCCGTGCCGTACTTCCACGTGGTCTTCACGCTGCCCGCGGAGCTGCGCGCGATTGCCATGCTCAATCGCAGGCTCGTCTTCGACACGCTCTTCGCCTCCGCGTCGAGCACGCTCCTCACGCTCGGGCGCGATCCGAAGAGGCTCGGCGCGCTGCTCGGCGTGACTACGGTGCTCCACACCTGGACCCGCGACCTGCGCTTCCATCCGCACGTGCACTGCATCGTCACCGGCGGCGGCTGGTCGATCGCCGAGCAGCGCTTCAAGCGCTCGCGCGCGGCGTACCTCTTTCCTATACGGGTCCTCGGCGCGCTCTTCCGAGGCAAGGTCCTCGCGGCACTCGACGATGCGCACCGTCGCGGCGTGCTCCGTCTGCCCGACGACCTCGCCGATCCTCTCGCCTTCCCGCAGCTGCGCGCGACGCTCAGCAAGACGAGCTGGGTCACCTACGCCAAGCGGCCCTTCGGTGGACCCGAGCAGGTCGTGCGCTACCTCGGCCGCTACACGCATCGAGTCGGCATCTCCAATCGTCGGCTCGTCTCGATGGACGAGCGCGCCGTCACCTTCCGCACCAAGGACGGCAAGACCGCATCGGTCGAGCCCGTGGCCTTTCTCGCGCGCTTCATCCAACACGTGCTGCCAGCGCGCTTCGTGAAGATCAGGCACTACGGTCTGCTCGCCCCCGCGCGTGTCGGCACGCAGCTCGAGCACGCGCGCGCTCATCTCGAAGGTCGCGCACCCTCTGAGGTCGTGAAGGAGCGTCCGACTCCGCCCGACGGCGCCACGCTCGTGCGCGAGCTCGCCGGCATCGACATCACGCTCTGTCGCGCATGCGGAGCACGAGCCGTCGAGCCGCATCCGCTCGCTCGCGCTCCTCCAGCCACGAAGGCCATCGCTTGATCACGCACCAGGACATCGATCGCGAAGAGCTCGCTCGGCGCTGCTGGCGTCGTCGCACCGATCTGCTCGACGCTCTCGCTCACCCCGTGAGCAAGAGCTCGTCCTCGGTCGCACAGGCTCGCGCCGATCAGAGAGACTCGGCTTTCTCCCCATAGAGCCTCGACCCGCTGCCGCGCAGCGGCTTCGCCCAATCGGTCGATTCCGTGACCGCGCAATCACGAGAGCGCGACCGGGCACCACCTCACGGCGCGCCCACGGAATCGCCTATCTCTTCTGCGAACGCCGCCCCACCGTTCCCCCGCCCCATCCGTTCCCATCGCATCGATGGCGCGCAGACCTGCATCAGCGCGCCCGTGGCCCAATGCCGGCTCGTGTGATGTCTCGCGATGACCTGGATCAACGTCGAGCCGAGAAACCCGGCCCGTCATGTCCGGAGACGCGTTCCGGGATTTTCGGCGGTCGCGCGCGGCGCTGGCGGCAGGTGTACGGGTCGAAAATCCGCCCGAAACCGGCGGAGCGATGTTCCAATGAGGATCGATCGCTGACAGGTCGCGTGAGCGACGGGGGAGGGACGCCGTGTCGGACTACAAGTCGTTGATCTCGGAGATCGTCGAGCGGGTGAAGGCATCGAAGCACCCCGACGCAAACCTGGCGTGGCAGCTGCTTGACGGCTTCCGCATGCCGCACCGCGAGCTAGCGAAGGAAGCACAGGCGGACATCTGGAAGATCGACACGTCGGCAGATCCCGACGCTGTCACCGTGCAGGTGATGGAGCTGATCGAGACGCACGACATCGGAGCGCACTACGCGTTCGACGCGGCCGTTGACGCTGAGATCGCGAAAGACGGCGGCGAGTCGGAACCGATGACGAAGGGGCGCACTTGGGGCGGCGAGCAGTGACACGCGTTCGCGCGTTGCTCGTGGTGTTCGTCCTCCTCGTGGCCGGCCATGTGACCGCACAGTCCGGCGACGGCGCCTTCACGCTCTACCGATCGAGCGCGGTCATCCCCGACGCTCGTCTTCACGTGGCGACGTTCGATGCGCGCGACGGCTCCGCGTACAACGCCGACAACTGCGAGACGACGGCGCGGCTGTTTCAGGCGCAGCCGGGCGTCACCGTCCGCTACTGGTGCGAGCGCGGACGGTTCCACGAGTAGCTACGTCGTCGCCTTCGTCGGCTCGGCGTCGGGCTTGAACAGCTCGTCCACCGATCCTTCGATCACGAGCTTCTCTCGGTGCTTCCACACCAGGTAGAAAGCGATCATCACGACGAGCAGGACGATCATTCCGATCCCGACCTCGGAGCGAACCACGCCGATGATTCCTGTCAGGTCGACGGGGTGCGCCGCGTTCGACGTGGGCAGCTCGACGGCGCCGCGTAGCGCGGTCGCCGCGACGAGCCCAACCCGCACGAGCGCTTCGCGCACGTCGAACGGCTCGGACTCTTTGAGGTGCGGGTAGATGCTCTCGGAGATCACGCGCACGTGCGTCTCCCACGCCTTGAGCGAGTAGCCCTTGGTCGTGTGGCCGGCGCCGTTTCGGACGTCGCGAAGTAGATCGAGCTGCGCCGCCGTGTCGGGTGTCAGCAGACCGTGACTCTTGGCGCTCGCGATCCTGTGCGCGAAAGGCTTCGGCACCTTGTGCCCGTTCTTCTTCAACAGGTCGCGTAGTGCTTCGTTGCACGCCTCGCCCGAGAGCACCGCGGCACCGCGGTCGGACTCGGCGTTGAGCGCTTCCGACAGGCCGACGAAGCGGCCGAGCAATGAGGTCGTGTCGATCATGCGCGAAGGCTTCCGCGCGACCTTGCAAGGTGCAAGGTGTCCGATGTCCGATGACGTCCGAAGATGTCCGAAGACGTCCGAAGTTCTACGTCGTGAGCCAGTCCTCGGCGCTCATGGCGCGAATGCGGACGATCGGCGCGTGCTCGCACACGTAGGCGATTCGGTCGCGTAGAAGGCCGTCGTTCGTGACGAAGATCTCCGCGCCGCCGCTCGCCGACACGCTCCAAATGTCTACCCAGTCCGAGCGCTGTATCTTGAGCATCCCGTGAAACCCGCCCTTCGCTTCCATCGGAAGCATCGCAGCCGACGCCTGGACGTTCACGATCGCCGAGACGGTCACGGCAACGGGATAGTTCGCGGGCGTTGCCTGCACGCGTGCCGCCCATCGCGGATCCTTCACGTACTCTTCCAAGCCGAACGCGCCCGGCGCGAGGATGTTCGCGAGCAGCGCCGGGACGGTGGTGCGCGCGCCTTCCCACGTCGCGTTGATCCCGGACTTCAGCAGCTCGCCGTCCATGCTTTTATCGATGCTGAAGCGCTCCGCAGCGCCGAGGTACGCCGCGAGATCGTCCAGTGGCGCGTTGCCCGCCACGCCATCGAACAGGTTGCGTAGCTGACTGACCGTGACGGTGGGGACTTCGTACTGCGTCTGAAACCGCTCGCGTCTCAGTGCGAGATGAAACGGCAGCCCGACGCCCGCAGCGTCGTCGCCCAACGTCGAGAGCACTTCGCGAACCGCCGCGTACTGCGCTCGAACCTTGGGACGATTGGCGTTCACGGCGATCTCTATCAACGCCTCGAACGGCAGAACCATCCGCGCACCTGACGTTCGGAACTTGGCGATCGTGCGAGCGCGCAAGCTCTCGTCGAGCCAGTCCGACGCGACGTTGTTGTCAATCGCTACGTCCATCCGCCGATGGTACCGCGGTCTACGTGGCGCGCTTGGCTCGCTGCCGGTACGGGTTGCCGCCGCGCCGGTAACGCACGCCCTTCCGGCGGACGATCGTCGCGGTGCAGCCGGCGACAGATGCGAACCGCACCACGACGCTGCGACTGATCGAAGCGGGGACGCGCGGGGCTCTCACACGGTGGTCGCCCTTCGTCCGCGCTGAAAGTCCGTGCGGCCTGTTCATGATTGATCGGAGGTCGACCGCCCGTTCATCTCCGCGCGTTCACGCATTACAGAAGCGTTCTTCCGCGAACCCGGTCGGCACCACTGCGCTGCTCGCACGCGCAGCCGAGCCGTCGGTCAGTCGCTTGTGTCTCGAAGCCCGCGTCTGCGTACTCGCGCCGATCGCACGTGGAGCGGCATGCTGAGCCAGTCCGAACCGAAGCCGGCGCGGCCGTCGATCGTCTCTAGCGCTTCGTTCGCGGCGTACACGTCGGCCTGGAGCGCCCGCTCGAAGAGCAGGTGGACTCGAGGCGCGAGGTCGGGCAGCGCGAGGCGGAGCGAGAACGTCAGCGCGAGGCACTCTCCGATGACCGGCTGTGTTCCGACATCGCTCGATGCGAGCGAACGGTCGAGCGCGCGCTCGACGGCGATGAGGACCAGGAGCGGCTCGTCGTCGACGAAGCGCTCGAGGAACGACACCGCTGACCGAAGCGCTTCGCGGTCCATCACCTCGATGCGGTCGATCACGGCGGTGAGGAGTTGCGTGCCCGGGCGATCGGCGAACCACCCCTCGCCATCCCACGTGAAGACGAGATGCAGATCCTCGCCGCGCGCTGCCGGGGTCCACTGCGCCCCGAGTCGTGCAAGAGCGACTCGACGGTCGCCCTCGCCGAACAACGTGCCGATGCACGCGACGACGCCGTTCGCGAACCGCGCTGCGTCGGACCGGCCACGCCATCGATCGAGCGCTTCCCACGCCCAGTTGGCACTGTCGTCGGTCGCGGCGAGCGCGGCGAGTTCTCCAGCGCACGTGAGCATGTCGCGCTCGATCAAGCGACTCGCGAAAGCAGCCACCGCGTCGGGTCCGAGAAGATCCCTCCCCCTGGCGTAGATGCGCGCGAGCGCACGCAGCACGCTCTCGTGAGGCACGACCTTCTCTATCTCGAGAAGCAGCTCTGCGGCGTGCGACTTGCCGAGGACCCACCAGTTGTCGGCGAAGACGTCGAGCACCAGACGCCACGTCTCGGGACGCGCGTCCGCTTGGAGCGCCGCGCGAACTGCGCGGGACCACACAGTAGCGTCCGCCGAGCGGAGATGGGCGAACTCCGCCACGATCGCCTCCAGCCAGTGAAACGCCCCGCTTGGGACGACGCCACCGCCGAAGCTCACCCTGAACAGCGCGCGTGTCTCTTTGCCGACAGCCTCTTCCGTCGCGTCGGCGACCATGCCGGACGCGCTCTCCACTCGCGCGAGGAGCTTCGCGAGGGTGCCGTCCGTCATGCCGATCGCCTTCGCGATCGACCGCAGCGCTCGCGCGCACTCGTCGTCGACCGCGAGCGTCGCGCCCTCCGCCGCGAACAGCTCGAGCGCGAGGCGCTCGACGTCGCGCAAATGTTCGTGCGGCTGCGCCAGCTCGTGCAGGAGGTCGCGCGCTTCGTCGCGCCGGTCGCTCTTGGCGAGATCCCACGCGACGCTGAGTACGCGCGCGGGGTTCTCCCGCGCCAAGCGGCCGAGCTCGCCGAGCACTTGGCGGCCACCACCCACCGGGAGCTCTTCTTCGGAGAACCGCCACTGGTCGTCGGGCAGCGTGAGCGCCCGGAGAACGGCGGCGTTGTTCGCCCGCTCGAGCTGTACCTTGGACATGGGGCTCTGCACGGTCCCGCCTCGTGGACCGGCGTTCGGCACGAAACGGCGGGGTAGCTGGTGTTGCTCGGCCTCGTCCGCTGCCAGCCGTGTTGGGGAGCGGTGATGCTGCGGGAGGAGCGAGCGCATGTAGAGACGGTACGCGCGGTTCCACTGATCAGTCGATCGACGATGAGCGGCGGTGGTGTCGTGGCGACCTCGGTCGCGGACGACGTGATCGATCACATCGTCGAGCTCGTGCGTCTGCGTCGCGTCCAGCTCCGACGCGATCGCCTTGAGGAGGTTGCAGGAGCCCGGATCTCGCCGGAGCCGCGACGGCTCAGCGACGAGCCAGCGCGCTCGCGCGGCAACATGGCCGGGAAGCGCGAGCAAAGCTGCGAGGTACATCGGCTCGAGCGGGCTGTGGGGAGGAAGACTCGCCGCGCGCGTGAACAACCGCGTCACGTCTTCTCGACCGAGGCGGCCGAGGAGATTGGCCGCGAGCTCGCGCAACGTCTCATCGCGATCGTACCAGCGACCCTTCCGCTCGTCGGGCGGCTGTGCAGCGAGCCTCAGCAACGCGGCCTCCACTCTATCGAGCAGTCCGTCGACGGGCACCGTGATTTTCCGCAACTCCTCGCTGATGCAGTGATCCTGACCTGCCTCGACGCCGGCGAGCGCGAGCCGAACCTCTTCGTCGACGCATGCGAGATAGAACGCGGCTGCCTGCTGCGGGCTGTGCTTCGCGGCCGCTGCGCCAAGCCGGTACAACCACTCGCGCGGGTGGGCGACGACGCGCGGAACCAGCGCCCGCACCAGATCATCGGCCTCGGGGCCGAGTCGGTCGACCATCGCCAGCGCGTTCAAGCAGCGCATTGCGCCAGCGTCCGTCGGCAGCCAGTGGTCGGTGAGCACCCGTAGCGCGGTGTCGGGGCTGGCGTTCACGAAGCCGACTGCCAGCATCAGAGCGTCGTCCGCATGCTCGACGACCCACGTCTCGATCCGGTGATCGAGAGCGCCGAGCCAGCCCGGTCTACGCGCGATCGACGTCAGTGCGCGGCGCCGCGTGGTCGGCGCGTGCACGGCGCTTCCGATAAGGCGGCACTCGAACGCCGAGGGGACGTCCACGTCGGCGACCGTGTCGACGATCAATAGCCGAAGGTGCAGCGCGAGGTCGGAGCGATCCCAGAGCGCCTTGACCGTCGCGTTGAACGACGTCGCGTCGCACGAGCGCAGATGCATGAGCGTGCTCCGCACGAGCGGACGCACCTCGAGCTGCGCTTGGTTCGCGACGACGAAGTCGACGAGCTTGCCGCTCTCCCGCAACGCGCGGGATCGCGCGAGGTCGAAGAGGGTCTGGTGGCGGAACCCGACTCGCTTGTCCTCGGTCGATTGGAGCAGCCCGCGCCGCAACAGTGCCTGCACGGGTGCGGAGCTGACGGTGGCATGCGGGACGGTCGCCCAGAGCGCGCCGCTCGTGGCGAGCGCGTGGGCGATCTCTCTCGCGGCCCTCTCTCGCTCGGGATCGCCTTCGACGTTCGCAGCCCAGAATCGTTCGCGTAGCTCACCCACGGATCCTGGGAAGTAGAAGCCGGCCGGATCCATCGCGCGCAGCTCGCTGAGGAGGTCCGCCGCGTGCGGGGTCGATAGTCCCGGCGCGAGCTGTGCTGGGAGCACCGCGCCGGGCAGTGACGCACCGACCTCCGCGCGAGTCCAGTCGGGCAGATGAACGCGACGGCTTCTGTGCTGGAGCGATCTGACTCGCGCTTCGTGACGCAGCTCGAAGGGTCGGATCGACGCGACGACTCGAACACCGTCGATGGCGGTTGCGTCGCGCAAGAGCTGGAGGAGCAGGTGCAAGCGGCCGGTTCGGGTGTCGACGACCTCGCAGAGCGCGTCGAGCTGGTCGATGACCAGCAACGCGCTCCCCCGAAGAGTCACTGCTTCGCGGAGTGTCTGCACGATCGGCGCGGCGAGCTGTAGGTGGGCGCGGAGCGCGTCCTCGGTCCGGACGTCGGCTGGGATGAAGTCGGCCTTAATGCCCAGCACCGGCATGGACGCCGTCTCCGCCCAGTCGAGGATCTTGGCGAGCAAGGCGCTCTTGCCGGTCCCCGGCGCTCCGATCAGGAGGAGGAGCGGCTCCGCATCATCAGCGAGCGGCGCATCGAGCCAGCTCTCCACCTCGGACTCTTGGGACCGCGGGATCCAGCGGCCGTCGATGGTCCAGCGGATGCGCCGGAGCGGCGTCGAAGCGCGGCGGAGCTCCGCGATGACGTCTCGCGCCTCGGTCGGCGTCGTCCGACTGGTCGATGCGAGCGTCCGGGCGACCAGCTCTTCCGCCGTGCCGTTCCAGGTGAATCCCAGCTCGATCGCCTGGGCAAGAGATCGGACCGCGCCGCGCGCGCCGTCGGGGTTGGCCAAGACGCGTTCGATGGCTTCCGCCCACGCGGACGCGTCGGTGCTATCCACGACGACTCGCTCGGACGCGTCGGGATCGACCCGCTCGAGCATCTTCGCGACGCCCGATCGACTGCCCACCAGAACGGGAGTTCCGAGGCTGAGCGCCTCCAGCGTGACCAAGCCGAAGGCCTCCTCGACGGATGGCTGGATCACGACCCACGCCGTGGTGAGGTCCGCGGCGATCTCGGTACGAGAGTCTGAGAACTCGCGCGGGGTCAGCCTCGCGGGCTTCCGATACTTTTCTCGCACCTGTATCTCGAAGTCGTCACGCGTCCCTTTCGCGATGCCGCGGATCACGAACTCGACCTCGGTGCGCTTTCGCGCGACGACGTCCATCGCTTCACATGCGAGGTTCACTCCCTTCAGCTCGGCGTCTTCGGCACGACCGAGGAAGACGACCTGGGGATGTGGAGCGCGAGCGGACGGGACGACCTCAAGAAGCCGTGGAAGCCCGGGGCACATCTCGTGGACCACCACGCCCGAGAGGTCGCTGCCCCACCAACCGGCCAGCAACGGACCCACGGCGAAGACCACGTCCGCGTTGCGAGCGAGCGTTTGGGCGTTTCGGATGCGCTCGTCTCGCTTGTGCGTGGCAGCCTCCGTCTTGAACTGTTCGATCTGTGCCGGGTGAACGTGGAGAACGTGCGCGAGCCGAGCGCTCGGATAGCGGTCACGCCACCGCGCCGCGCTCGGGCCGCTCCATCGGTCGTGCCCAACGATGATCGACGGCACAACGCCGATGTCGAACGGCGCCCCGTTGCTCACGCCCTTGTCGGCCGCGCTGTGAACGGCAACGCCCAGCGCGCGCGCGGATGCGACGTCCTCGGGCGCCGCTCGCGGCACTACACAGTGAACGTGGTGGCCGCCGCGCGCGAGCGCGGCGCCGAGCTCTTGGTTGAAGGCGGACACTCCTCCCTTCGAGGGCGCCCATTCGGTGGCGACGAGGAGAACGGTGACCCGCTGCTGCGGGGAGGGTTGATCCGTCATACGACCTCCTTCCAGGTAGGCCGAGCGAACGGAGATGCAACACGCAGTGGCCCCCATCCGTGAGGACGTGCCTCGCACGCCCGGACCGACGCCATGCGATTGCCCCTGCGAAGCGGAGTGATTGCGCGGACTTCGGGACTTGCAGTCCGACGCCGAGCGGAAAAGGAAAGTCTCGGCACGCGACGCGACGGCGCTGTTAGCGTCGATGCGGGCGATCGCAGACCAGAGCGCTTCGGACGCCATGCTGGTCCGCTCGACGTTGGCGATCCGCTGACGGTAGCGCCGGCCGTTCCGCGGGCGCGCCGGCTACGGTTCGTCTTCGCTCCAGGACGGTTCCGGAACGGAGAAAAGATAGCGCCCCGCTGCCCGCATTTGCGCGGCCCCGAGACGCGCGAGCTCGCGGTTTCGCCTGAAGCGATGACGGTACCGACCGTAAACCATGAAGTCGTGGAAGCTCGCTCGCGGACCCTCGTACTCCGCGCGCGTGTAGTCGACGATCAGCCGTCGCACGTCGAGCGCTTCGCGCGAGGCATGCAGGTCCTCGAGTTCGTCCACAGATGCGATGGTCAGCGGCGCCACGGTGAACCGGCCCTGCGTCACCGAACTGGACGCGCGCGACGGGTCGGAAGCCAGCGCGTGCGCGAACTCGGGACCGAGCAGCTCGAGGTGGCCAGGCACCGACAAGGCGGCGTCACGCACGATCAAGAGCGGACAGATCAGTGTGACGGCCCCGAGATCGCCGGGCACGGCGAGGAAGTCATCGTCGACGAGGCGACGGATCGCGCGCGCAAGCTGCTGAACGCCCTTCGGCTGTGACTTCTTTCCAGGGCGGTCCTGCTGGACGTACCGCTGTCGCATGCGGTCGACATAGGCCTCGGCGTCCGGCGTCGCGTCCTCGGCGAGGAACACGCTCTTCGTCTCGATGACGAACAGGACGTCTTCGACGACGATGGCCGCGTCGGCCAGCTCGATCTCACCGCCCGTCTGACGACGCTTCGGGTTGAGGATTGTCTGCTTCCAGATGCCGCTCAGGATCCCGCCGATGTAGGCCTCGAAGCCGTCACCGAAGGAGGTGAACGCATCGGCCGGACGACGGCGCGCGAGATGAAATACGGCGCCGACCCAGATCTTGTCGGAGAGGATCACCGAGTCGATCACCACGCAGCGACCCGAGTTCGACGCGAGGACGGGGCGCTCCAAGAGCACCTTCTCGTCGAAGCCGTCCATGGCGTCGGGTACCCTTCCGTCCGCTTTGAGCAACCGTGCGCGCAGCTCGTCAATCGACTGCGACTCAAGCGCCATGAAGTGCGGGAGCGCGTTCGCCGCCGCATCCGTGAGCGTAGTGATCGGGTTGGACCGATCGAACAGGACATGCTCGGCGCGCGCGCGCTTGGGCGAGACGCGACAGAAGTGGCTCATCGCGCACATGAACGCCGCGTACTCCTCGAGCGAGAGTCTCGTGGCGTCGCGAAAGTCATCGTCCACGTTCTCGAGTCCGCTCCATGCGGTGCGGTGGATCTGCGCGGCTCGCCCGAGCGCGCGCTCGAGCTCAATCGCCGGATGACCCGCCGCTCGGGCATGTCGGAACGTCGCGATCGCCTCGACGCGCGCTCTGCTGAGATCGTCGCCCTGTGGAAGCCCGTCGCGGTACGCCCTCTTCTCCCAAATGTCTCCCGCCATCAGCGCTGCTTGCGCGAACCACCGACGAACGCGCGGATTCTTGAAAGTGTCGCCGTCGTCCGCGCGGTCGTCGCCGAGCAGGCACGTCCACCGAAGCAGCTCGAGCAACTGTCCTCGCCAGAACAGCCTGATCATGCGAGGGCCGCCGTACTGACGGGCGTAGGCGTCGAGGCGCCGCCGTTCGACGTCACCGAGGAAGCTGCTTGCAGCCCAGTGTTGTGCGTCCACGGGTTCTATCTTCGGGTTCGACACCATCAGGTTGAGGCGTGCGCACCAAAAGAGGACGTCGGTGCGGCTTAACCTCCGAATCAGTGCGGCGAATGAGTCGAAGCTCCGATCTATCCCCGGAAAGAGGGTCGCGGCGGGGACGATCGTCAGCACCTCGGGCATCGTGATCCACGTACCCTGCGCGCGCGGGATTCGCGAGCGGGATGAGGGAAATGAGGCGTGGTCGCCTGGTTCCAGCGCCTTCTTTCGCCGTGTGGCAAGCGCGCGTTCCGCTGCCCTGAGGTTCGCGTGGACCGCGCTCGCATCGCGCTCGCATCGCGCTCCCTCATCGCTCCCGATGCGGAGACTGGGTCCTCGTGACGGGCGGATGAACTGCCCGCGGAACGAGGTGGGTGATGGACGTCGGGAACGCGAGGGTCGTGAGCAAGCAGTGGAGGTGCCCGGGGTGCGGGCTGCTGCTCGGGGTGCGGAACGGGAGCGAGATCGAGGTCCGGTACAAGGACTCGCGGTACGTCGTCTCGGGCACGGTGCGCGCGACGTGCAGACGGTGCGGGCGGGACTCGAGCGTGGCGACGACGGCGCCCACGGTCGGGAGCGCGGCGTGATCGCGCGCGGCGGACTCGTCGGCTTCGGGTCAGCGCTCGACGTCGACTACGACGAGCGCGACCGGAGGATCGACGCGCGTGATCGAGCGCGCTCGCGGTGCGAGGACTTCGCGCCGAAGTGCTCGAGCTGCGGCGGGCGCAGTGGCACACACGAGTTCGATCCCGATGGACGCTGGGCGGGGCGTCGCGAGGACTGCGAGGCGTGCGACGGCACTGGCATCGCGCACGAGCCGCCGCCCACGACGTGCACCGCCGCGCCCGCGCCCGCTGTCGCTGTCTCCGCTCCATACGACTTCGGCGACGACCAGCTTCCGTTCTGACTCCTTCGCGCGCGAGCCACCACTCGCGTCACGCATCACCGAGGCCCCGGAGGCCACCGACGCGCCCGCGACGAGCGCGAACTTCGGAGGTCTCCATGTGCCTGTCTCGTCTTCGACCTGGTCTCGTTCGATCTCTCTGGGGCATCCCCGCGCACGCGACGTTCATGGACGCGACGACGCGTCACCCCGAGCTCGAGGAGTACACGACGCTCGGGTGCATGCTGCTCGAGCTGCAGGACACGTCCGAGAAGACATACCCGCGGCGCGATTTGCTGACGCGCATCTTTGTCGAGGAGGCCCAACGCACGAAGCACTCGGCGTGGACCTCCGCGCTGATCGTCGCGTACCTGCCGATGCTGCGGCGGCTGCGGTCGCGGCTCGTGTCGCCGACGATCTCACGCGACGACCTCGATCAGCTCGTGATCGAATCGTTCCTCGTCGTCATCGCGACATTCCCGCTCGCCAAGCGCATCGACCGCGCACCGATGTACCTGCGGCAGGACACGCAGCGCGCCGTGTTCCGTTCGCTGCGGCTCGATCAGCGCGCGACCGAGGACATGCGACAGATGCTCGCGGAGCTCGGCGACGAGCCCGAGGTGGATCCGCTCCGGCTCTCGGCGTCGAACACCGACCTCGACGACGAAGAGAAGGGCGAGCTCGAGCACGTGCTCCGCGGTCACCTCGAGCGCGAGAGCACGGAGGCGAGCGTGGTCGAGCTCGTGTGCCGCACCACGATCGGCGGCGAGAGCGTGGCGGCGCTCGTGCGCACCGACCACCCGCAGGCGAACGAGCCGGAGCAGTACCGGCTCTACAACCGACTGAAGCGTCGTCGGGAGCGCGCGCTCACGCGTGTGCGGCGTCGCCTCGAGGAGTGCGCGGACGCGGCCGAGTGACCGCGTCGCATCGCGAACGTTCGAACCAATAGAAGGAGGACAGCATGACGAGTGGATGGGACAGCGCGAAGGATCTCTCGACGAAGCACGCGGAGAGCGGTGGGCTCTTCGTTCAGCTGAAGGACCACGGCGACAAGGTGGCGGGCGTCTTCTGCGGCGAGCCGTTCGCACGCGAGGTCGTGTGGGACGACGAGGAGGGTTACACGCCGTACGACCCGAACGGCAAACACGCGGGCCAGCGCGCGAGCCTGCGCGTGGCGCTCAACTTCTTCGTGCCCACCGACGGCGCGATGAAGATCATCGAAGGCGGCTCGCAGTGGTTCAAGAGCATCCTCGCGGTGCGCGCGAAGTTCCCGCTCGACCAGTGGTCGGTGGAGATCGAGCGCCAGGGCGCCGCGCGGAATCCGAAGACCACGTACACGGTGCTGCCGCACGAGCAGCTCGACGCGGCGACGCGCGCGAAGATCGCAGCGATGCCGCTCCACGATCTGGACCGCGTGCTCAAGAGCGCGGCCGACGACGGTGACCCGTACGCGCCGGTCGCCAAGACGGCGACCGCGACACCCGCAGCCGCGCCGACGCCGATCGATCAGGCGCTCGCGCTGAAGATCGTCGAGCGGCTGAAGCAGCTGCCGCGCTCGGCGACCGAAGAATTCCTGAAGGAGCTCGGCATCGCGCGCATCCGCGACATCACGACGGCGAAGCTCGCGCAGGCCGAGCGATTCCTCTCGCAGCTCGAGACCGCGCATCGCCCGGCGGATACGGACCCGTTTTCGTGACCGAGCCCGCGGCGCGCGCGGCACGGCCGGACCTTCCCGAACCCATCGATCCTGGGACGGGGATGGTCCGGCCCTTCGGGGAGTCCGAGGCGGACTGGTTGCGCGCGGTCTGCCCACGACCGCTGCGCGTCTCGGACTCTCACTGGCGCACCTTGGAAGACGTCTTCGGACGTCCGCGCGCGGTGCTTAAGCATCACATCCACCGCCTTGGGCTGCGATCACCGCCCCGCCACCACGTCGACGACGCATTCTTCGAGACCTGGTCCGCGCCGATGGCGTGGTGTCTCGGCTTGCTGTGGGCCGACGGTCATCTCGCTCGGTCGGCACCGACGCTCCAGTGGTCGTCGGTCGATTCGGAGAGCATCTCGAACGTGCGCGCAGCAATGCGCGCTACCCACCCAATCCGCGTGCTTCGCATTTCGCGCGGCCACCTCGGCGATCGGCCGGTCCACGTGCTCGCTGTTTCTCGGACGCGGATGCGCAGAGCAGCCGAGCTGCTGATGGGTGGACGCCTCAAAGCCGAGCGGCTTCAGCCACCGGCCGTACCGGCTGAGCTTCTTGGCGACTTCGTGCGCGGCTACTTCGAGGGGGATGGGAACATCTACTTCGACGAGCCGCGCAGCAACCTCCATGTCCGCATCGCCGGTCGTACGCGGTTCATCGAGAACCTGACGGACGTTCTTGTCGAGCGTGGCGTCTTCACGTGGAAGCGACCACGGATCCTCACGAACACCACCGACATCGTCGAGTTGCACGTTCAGAGCGCCGAGGCCTTCCGCCTGGCGCACTTGATGTACGACGGAGCTCCGGCCGCCCTGTCGCTGTCACGCAAGCGCGCGGTCTATGAGCGGTGCAAGGCGTGGCGGCTCGCCCGTGGGCTGCGGATCGCCTGACGTACACACACCACACCAGAGGTCCGAAGAGGCCCGGCTCTGCAGATACCGGTTGATGCGTGCCCAGAAGAGAGCGTGTCTGTGTCGCGCCGCGGCACGTCGCGCGCGGCAGGAGAACGAGAGATGCCCCGCAAGAAGAACGCCCCGAAGCCCACGACCACGCCGAGCAAGGCCACGCAGGAACAGCGCATGCGCGCGGCCGAGGCCGAGATCTCCGATCTCGATCACATGACCGTCGGCCTGCTCCAGGTGAAGTGGCAGCAAGTCTTCAAGGAGAGCGCGAAGAGCCGCAACAAGCGGTACCTGATCAAGCGCATCGGATACCGCATCCAGGAGCTCGTCGACGGCGGCCTGTCCGAGCGCGCGAAGCGGCGAATCGAAGAGCTCGCGAAGGACGCGCCCCTCCGACAGCGAGCGCCGCGCGCCAAGGCGGGCACGAAGGAGTCCGCGGCGGCCACCCCCGCGAAGACCGCGGTCGAGCTGAAGGCTGCGCGCGATCCGCGCTTGCCGCCGGTGGGCAGCACCATCCGCAAGATGCACAAGAACACCGAGCACGTAGTGCGCGTGCGCGCCGACGGCTTCGAGTACCGCGAGCGCAAGTACACCAGCCTCTCGGCAATCGCGAAGGTCATCAGCGGCCAGGTCTGGAACGGCTTCGGCTTCTTCGGCCTCCTCGGCAAGAAGGCGGCGTGAGCGACATGCGCTTCGATCAGACGGTGCGCGGCGCGCACTTCTACGACCGGCAGCTGCCCGCGCTCCTGGCGGAGCTGCCCGGTCTCGTGCGCGAGCTCGCGCGGCTGAACGCGAACGTCGAGCGGCTCTCGCAGCTGATGGAGCGCGTGTCGACCTTGCCGAAGGAGCGGACGTGACGCGTCGTCGACCGAGCCCAACGGCGTCGACCACTGCGACGCGGCGCGTGGCGATCTACACGCGCAAGTCGACGTCGGCCGGGCTCGAGATGGAGTTCAACTCGCTCGACGCGCAGCGCGACGCCTGCGTGTCGTACGCGCGCTCGCAGCCGGGATGGGAGCTCGTGACCGAGCACTACGACGACGGTGGCTTCACGGGCGCGAACATCGAGCGCCCCGCGTTCCAACGCTTGCTCCAGGACATCGAGAGCAAGCTCATCGACACCGTCATCGTCTACAAGGTCGATCGGCTCAGCCGCTCGCTTCTCGACTTCGCGAAGGTGATGGATCGCTTCAACGCGGTCGGCTGCGCGTTCGTCTCCGTCACGCAGAACTTCTCCACCGCCGACGCGATGGGGCGGCTCACGTTGAACATGTTGATGTCCTTCGCGGAATTTGAACGCGAAATGATCTCGGAGCGTACGCGCGACAAGATCGCAGGCGCGCGTCGACGCGGGCAGTGGACCGGTGGTCGCGCGCCGCTCGGCTACCGCATCGAGGGCGGCAAGCTCGTGATCGAGGAGCACGAGGCGGCTCTCGTTCGTGAGATTTTCCATGAGTATCTCGCGCGCGACTCGGTCATGGCCATCGTCGAGCGCCTCGCATCGCTCGGACGCACCACCAAGCGACACGAGAGCAAGGCAGGGCGCGTGCTCGCGGCCTCGGCGTGGACGAAGGACGCGGTGCTCCGCATCCTCAAGAACCAGACCTATGCGGGACGGATCCGTGCGGGCGCCGACGTGGTCGACGGTCAGCACACCGGCCTCGTCGACGCCCCGACGTTCGACGCCGTTGCTGCCCGTCTCGGGCGAGCGGGGCGCGGCAAGCTCCCGCGCACGTGCGAGACGTACCTTCTCGTCGGGCTCGTGCGCTGCGCGGCATGCGGGCACGCGATGACGCCCGCCTCGGCACGCGCGCGCGGACGCGAATACCGATATTATCGCTGCATCACGCGCGACAAGCGCGGCAAGGACGCGTGCCCCACGAAGCCGCTGCCTGCCGGTGAGCTCGAGCGCGCCGTCATGGATCGCGTGCACGCGATCGCAGCCGACACCGCGCTCCTGGGCGCCATCGCCGAGCGGGCGAGCGCTCGCCTCGACGAGGAGCGCGCGCGGCTCGACCTCGAGCGCGCATCGCTCCCGGGTCAGATCACGAAGCTCGGGGCCGATGCGCAGCGTCTCGCGGACGCGCTCGCGAGCGCCCCGCCCTCGGGGCGCGAGGCCGTGGCGGCACGGATCGAGCGTGTGTCTGCTCAGCTGCGCGCACACGAGCAGCGTCTCGCCGCCGTCGACGTGGGCCTGGCCGCACACGCCAAGGCCAAGCTCGACGCGGCGTGGGCCGCCAAGACGCTCGCGCATTTCGATCGCGTGTGGGACGCGATGACGCCCACGAACCGCGCGCGTCTCGTGCGCGCGCTGGTGGAGACGGTGGTGGTCCACGAGCGCGCCGGCAAGCTCGCGATCACGTTGCGGGACGCGGGCGCCACGTTGGCTCAGGAGGCGGCATGAGCGAGGTCTTCGAGGTCGCGATCGGACGCACGCGCGTCGGCTGGGGCGCGCGGGTGTCGCTGGACCCAGCAGTGGCCGTCACCGCGAGCGCGCCGACGGAGCAGGTGCCGCGCATCGCACGCATGCTCGCGCTTGCACACGTGATGCAGCGGATGATCGACCGCGGCGAGGTGAAGGATCAGGCCGAGCTCGCGCGGATGCTCGGGTTCACGCGGGCGCGGGTGACGCAGATCTTGGATCTGACGCTGCTCGCGCCGGACATCCAGGAGGAGATCGTTCTTGCTGAGGGGAACGGCGCGCGTACGGCACTACGCGAGCGCGACGTCCGGGGCTTGTGCCGGGCGCCGTGGAAGCGACAGCGCGTCCTGTGGGCACGCGATTGATCGACGACCGGTTACGGTGCTGACGCCGCGGTCGCCGAGCCGGGCAGAGAGGACGCGCCGGCTTTCGTCTCCGAGAGCAGGGGCTCCAAGATCGACCGCTTCCACTTGCGCACCGCGTTGTGCCATCGCGCGATCTCGAGCAGTGCCTTCGGGAGCCGCTCGCCGACGGCGGTCGCGACCTTACCACCCACCACGATCTCACGGAGCTCAAGCCCCAGGGCGTCGTACGCGTCTTCAAGCTCGGTCGGGAGAAGCGCCGACTTCGCGCGCGTCTCGAAGAGCCGGTCTCGCAGTTCCCTGAGCTCGTCCTCGAAGTCGGCGATCTCGGCTAGCTCGTCCGGCTGCGACTGGCTCTCCGCGAAGGAGAGGTCGACCGATGCGCGTTCGACCCTGCGCACGATCGCCTCCGCCTCGGCGGTGATCTCACCGACCGTCTTGAGCATCAGCTCGTGGAGGCGAAGCACCGTCTCCGCTCGAACACGTGTTCGCTCTGTCTCGCGGTTCGCGAGGACCTGCAGCTCAGACTGAAGGCGGCTGAGCTGCTCTTCGTGACTGCGCCGCAGTTCGGCGAGCCGCCGGTCGTGCCGCTGGGTCAGGAAGAAGGACGCAACGGACAGCACTCCGGCGACGAGCACGATCAGGTCGCTGACGCTGACCATCCCCAGCATGAGATCGTGCACACGTAACGTTAGCACTCGTTCCCGGGCGTCCCGGCGACCGGCTCGCTCGCCGGTGTGAAAGTCGGTCTTCGCGTCCGTTTCTGGCCGTTGACGCCGGGGATCCCGTCCTCCAGCATCGCTCCGATTTGTTCGCGACGAGGGCGTTTTCGCGGCACGATCCGTCAGTCCGCTCGCGTTCCAGCGTCTCCACATCGTCCACGAACACGGCCATGGCAACCGCAGACCAAGTAAAGGCGCTGATCCGTAGCCATGCCGAGGGCGACGACACGCGATTCTATGCGGTCGCGATGCAGGTCGCGGCGCAGGCGGCCCGTAGCGGGCACGGGCGGTTCGCGCAGGAGCTGCGCGAGCTCGTCGATCGCGCCAAGGCGGTTGCCGCCGAGCCGGCCCGCAGCCCGCGCGGACGCGCCATTCCCGTCGTGCAGCCGCGCGGTGAGCTCGGCGCGTTTCTCAGCGCGAGCTATCCGCGCACGCAGCTCAGCGACATGGTGTTGGAGGCTGCGATCCGCGTGCAGCTCGATCGCGTCGTGCTTGAGCACCGTCGACGGGACGCGCTCCTCTCGCACGGGCTCTCCCCCGTTCGGAAGCTTCTGCTGCTCGGGCCGCCCGGCACGGGCAAGACGATGTCTGCGGGCGCGCTCGCGTCGGAGATCTCGCTGCCGCTCTTCTCGATCCAACTGGACGGCCTGATCACGAAGTTCATGGGCGAGACGGCCGCGAAGCTGCGCCTCGTCTTCGAGGCCATGCACGACACGCGCGGCGTGTACCTCTTCGATGAGTTCGACGCGCTCGGGAGTGACCGTGCGTCGCGGAACGACGTGGGCGAGATCCGACGCGTGCTCAATTCGTTCCTCGTCATGCTGGAGCAGGACGAGTCTGAGAGCATCATCGTCGCCGCGAGCAATCACCCGGCGCTGCTCGATCGTGCGCTCTTCCGGCGGTTCGACACGATCATCGAGTACGTGCTGCCGTCGCGTGCCGCGACGGAGACGCTGCTTCGCGCTCGGCTGGCGTTCCTCGAGACGACGGGGCTCGACTGGTCGGCGGCCGCCACGGAGGCTGACGGCCTGAGTCACGCCGAGCTCGCACGCGCGTCTGAACAGGCGGCGAAGAATTCGATCCTTGCCGAGACGACGCATGTCGACACAGCCGGGCTCGTTGCTGCGGTGCGCGAGCGCCGCTCGGCAAGACGCGAATAGCCGCAACCGGCCGGGGCATCCATGGCACGCGATCGGCGACACATCATCGTCCAGCAGGGCCCGTCCCCGGAGCCCTACAGTCGACACGACCAGGGCATCAAGAAGCGGCCGCTCCTACCGCCGAGCGATCCGGCGGCCCACGGGCTCCGCTTGAGCACGTCGATGCAAGCTGCCCTCGACGCGGCGCGCACACGACGCACGACCGTCAGCATCTCCGTTCCGGGGCTCAAGCCGGGGATGTTCGTCCAGTTTCGGAGCTTCGACGATGTCGAGCTGAAGCTTGAGAGCCTCGACGCACGTGGCTCTGGCATCGAGCTCGTAGCGGCATCGCACGTCGGCGAGCAGGAGTGGGCGACGGTGTTCGTCCCCGACGGGAAGGTGAAGCACTTCTTGACGCGCTTTACCGACTACGCCGGAACTGAGCGAACCAAGACTGGCGAGCGAAAGCACCGCGAGCTGGTCGAGCGCATCGCGGAGATCCAGCTCGCCACGCTGCGCGCTTTGTGGACGGATCCGCCGGACGCGTACCCGGAGCCAGGCGAGCAAGTCTGGTGGGAGGTCTGGCTGCGCGTGACGGACGGGAACGAGGAGGAGCGACTCGCAGCGATCTCGACGCAGTTGAAGCTGCCGCTCGGATCGAAGCGACTCACGTTCCCTGATCGGATCGTGCGGAGTATCCGTGCGACCGCAGAGCAGCTCGGGGCGTCGATCGACGTACTGAACGACGTTGCCGAGCTGCGCCGTCTGAGCATCGCGGCAGGCGAGCTGCTCGAGCTGACGACGGAGGACCACGCGGAGTGGGTCACCGACCTCGTCCAGCGCACTACTCCAGCGAGCGTCGGTGCGCCTGCGATCTGCGTTCTCGACACCGGCGTGAACCGAGGACACGCGCTGCTGGAGAGGTCGCTGGGACCGGAGGATGTGCACACGGTCGAACCCGCGTGGGGAACCGCTGACCACGATGGTCACGGAACCGAGATGGCCGGACTGGCGATCTACGGCGACCTCACGGGACCGCTCGCGAGCCGCGATTCGATTCGTCTCGTGCATCGGCTGGAGTCGGTGAAAATCCTGCCGCCGGTTGGGCACAACCGTGAGGACCTCTACGGCGCGATCACGGCCGAGGCGGTCGCTCGTGTCGAGGTGCAAGCGCCGATGCGTCCTCGCAGCTTCTCGATGTCGATCGGCGCTGGGGCCGGCGAGGAGCGCGGCAAGCCAACGTCATGGTCGGCGGCGATCGACGCGCTGGCGGCCGGCCGGTCGTTCGATCCAACGAGCCGTGGCCTCGAGTACATCGACGATGCTGACGCCGCGACGCGGCGGCTCTTCGTTGTCTCCGCCGGGAACGTGGGTCGCTTCGAGATCGATCACCTCGCGCAGAGCGACACCGAGACGATCCAAGACCCAGGGCAGGCGTGGAACGCCCTGACGGTGGGCGCATCGACCGAGCTCGTCGCGCTCGAGCCGCGTCACGCGCCGCTCCAGCCGGTCGCACGACATGGCGATCTCTCACCCTACAGCGCGACGTCCGTGTTGTTCGACTCCCCGTGGCCGATCAAGCCCGACGTAGTGTTCGAGGGCGGCAATCTCGTGCACGACGGCACGAGCGTCCACGATCAGATCAAGGTCCTCTCGCCGATCTCGACTTTCCACAAGCCAGCCGAGCGTCTGATCGCGCCGAGCTGGGCGACCAGCGCTGCAACTGCTCAGGTGGCCCGGTTCGCGGGGGTTCTCGCCGCGGAGTACCCGAGCTTCTGGCCGGAGACGATCCGCGCGCTCATCGTGCACTCCGCGGAGTGGACGAAGCACATGTGGGCTTACGCGCCAAAGGGAGCGACGCGAGGGAAGCGAGAGCGCGAGCTCCTTCGCCGCTTCGGTTTCGGTGTTCCTGATCTCGATCGTGCGCGCCGCAGTGCGACCAACGCGCTGACGCTCGTCGTCCAGGACACGCTGAGACCGTTCTCGGAGGGCAAGCTGCGCGAGATGAAGATGCACCAGCTTCCGTGGCCGACCGACGAGCTGGCCGCGCTCGGCGCGACCGAGGTACGCCTCCGCATCACGCTCTCGTACTTCATCGAGCCGAACCCGGCGCGACGAGGTTGGCGGACGCGGTATCGGTACCCGTCGCATGGCCTGCGCTTCGAGGCGATCGGACCGACGGACTCGGTCGCCGATTTCAAGAAATGGATCAACAAGCGTGCGCTGGACGAGGAGGAGAAGCGTCCGTCGAGAGATGGCGACTCGGACGAGTGGACGCTCGGGACGAACCTGCGTCACCACGGATCGCTTCACGCGGACCTGTGGCGCGGCACCGCGGCGGAGCTCGCGCGTCGCTCTGCCATTGGCGTGTTCCCGGTGTCCGGTTGGTGGAAAGACCAGCCGACGCACGATCGGAGCGAGCGCGGCGTCCGGTACGCGTTGGTGATCTCGATCGATTCGTCGCGAGAGGACGTCGACCTTTGGACCCCCGTCGCCACCGAGGTCGGCGTCCCCATCGCGATCGAGACCGTGTGAGTCGCGAGCATGCCGCACGTGCCATCACGAAGCGGTGAGCGACGAGTAGGAGGACGAGATGACCGCGTACTTCCATGCCTGTGTCGAGGCGCACGAGCCCAACGCGCTCATCTCCACCGGCGGCGAAGCGAACCGCTACTGGCAGCGGCTCATGCGTGAAGGAAAGATCGCCGCGAACGAGGCCCTCGACCACCAGCCGCCTCGCCCCGACGCGGCGCCGTCCCGGCGCACATGCGTGTTTGCGGCGTTTGATCCCGGTTTCGCACTTGCTTTCGCGATCGGCGAGGGGATGACAGCACACCTCTACGAGGTCGAGCCCATCGGTATCACGCATGCCGGGCCGATGTTCCTCACGAGCGCGATCGCGACTCATCTCGCGCTTCCCCCGACCGAGATGACGAAGAAGGTAGGTCCACGAGATGACCACCGCGTACTGGTCCGGCCAGACGGGCTGGTACGGCATCGAGATTCTCGCTGAGGCCCTTCGCGTCGTTCGCGAGATCAACCTCGCACCCGCTGCGGCCAAGTTGCAAGTGCGCGTGGCGAAGGATCGCTATGCCGACGATTCCGCGATGGCCGCCCTTCGATGGCCGCGTACGACCCCCGTGCCGCCCGAGGATTGGACCGAGTAGCACGGCTCGGAGAATGTGCGCGAATAGCTCCTGCGCAGTCGTGCCGCTCGTCCGGCGGCTCTGAATTTTGGAGCGTCGGTCTACCAGAGAGCGGAGAGATTCGGGAGAGCGGGTTGAGGGCTGTCTAGCGCGAGCGCGTGACGCAGGTGCTGCGCCACGTCGTCCATGGTCCGGAGCCGCTGCGACGGTGCGGCCAACGTCATCGTGTAGAGCACCGAATTGAAATGCCGTGCTCCCGCCGTGCGCGGATTCGAAATCGCGCCGGCATTCTTCGGGGTGAAGATGCCCCGCTTACCCCCGCGCACCCATTCGTCGAGCAAGCGACCGAGCGAGAATACGTCCACCGTCGGACCGTATTGAGCGTGGAGCCATTGCTCGGGCGCACAGTAGTAGGGTGTCCCGATGCCTGCGTGGGTACCGAGCACGGCAGAGTAGCGGTGAATGAACTTCCCGATGCCCCAGTCGGCGATCTGGATCGGCCCCTTGTCGTCGAACAACAGGTTGTCCGGCTTGAGGTCACGATGATAGTGGCCCAGTGCGTGCGCGTAGGAGAGGGCATCGGCAAGAATTGCCCCGATGCCGGCGATGTACTTCCAGTTCCCAATCTGACCAGACATCGTGCTCCGCACGGTGGTCTGATAAAGCGGCATCAAGTAGTGGGGTCGGTCTCCGGACAGGTTGTAACCGAGAACGGTAATGATGTTCGGGTGACCCATTCCTCCAGTGGCTTCCACTTCCCGGCGGAAGCGGTCCACGAACCCCGAGTCATTCTTCTTCTTGAGGTACTTTGCAGCCACGAAAGTCCCGGGCGTCAAGAAGTCCGACTCTCGGACGACCACCTTGTCGACGTAGCCAAGACCTCCTTCACCAAGCCGCTTGACGAACTCGCACCGATAAAAGGACATGGCATTACCTCACTGCGTGATCTGCTGCGGTCAGCCGCCCGGAGCCCAGCATAGGTGGTGAAGTCTGAAAGACGCCTCGGAAGGTCAAATGACGTGCCCCAGAATTCGTCGCTTGGACGCTAGTTTCAACGTCTTGTTGCATGTTTCCGTGGTTCGATCCCCCGCGGATCGCGATCTCGTCATCGATAGTTGTCGTCCTGCCGGGTCGGTCTTCATCTCTCAACTGCGTCCGACGGGTGCGATCGTCGGCTCCCGTGCGGCTCAAGCCGGGGCCTGTACAAACTAAATTAAGAACATCCAGGGCGTCAGTCACCGTCGTGCCTGCGGACTTCGCGATGCGTACCGAGACACTAGCCGGAGCAAGTCGAGCTCGAACTCGCTGCTGCTTGGGCGGTGTCCCATAGCGTGGTGCGCTGCTCTCGCTGCGAGCAACGCACCCGCCGCCATCGCGGCGAACGGTGCCGCCAGAGACACACCCTCATAGGCGATGCGACTGCACTCGTCGCCGGCCATCTCCGCCGGGATCCTTGATGCCGCTGACTCGGTCGGCAAGACCGGCGGATAGGCGTCGGTCAGCGCCCAGTCTTCGCGGCCGTGACGCGTGCAGAGAACGACTCCGGCGGTGTCTCGGCTATCGCCGACAGCTCCGTTCAACACGACGCCCGCTGCCGTGCTGTCGAGGGCGCGTCGCGTCTCGACGTTGTCGACTCCGCAGACAAGTACGTCGCAGGACTCCCCGAGCACCGCCGACTGCGCGTGCACGCGCTCTCGAAGTGCGGACGCCGCGATGCGGTTCCCATCGAGGCAGCCGGCGAGCAGCTTGGCCTTCTCTGGGCGAACGAGAACGTCGCGCAGCCCGACCATCACGCTCGTCTCCTCGTTCGGCACGTCGTATCTGTCGTCGTCGATCACGACGAGCACACAGCGCCAGCCTGCGGCGCGGACGACCCAAGCGAAGGCGTTGCCAATTGCGCCGGCCCCAAGGAGGTGGACGCGCCCGAGCGAGCCGATCTCCGCCGAGACGTCCGGCGCGCCGGTCGCGTCCTTCAGCGACAACGTGTCGAACGAGAACTGTTCGCCCAGCTCGACCGGTCGTTCGAGGACGTGCCGTCCGAACAGCTTGGCAACCCCGATCGCGGCGGCAAGTGCCGCGGCGGGAGCCTGTGCCGCGACGCGCTTCTGCGCGCGCGAGTTCACGAGACACGTCCAACCCGCCGCATCGACGACCACCGACGCCGAGGTTTCACCAACGCCTAGCGTCATGAGCTCGTCACCGCGCGGCGCGGCCGTGAAGCACACACGCTCGACAGCGCCAAAAGTCACCGCTTCGCGGCGCAGCGCGGCGCGAAGATTCACGCCGTCGGGACCGCACGCATGGGCGCAATCGGCGGGCATGAGCACGTGGATCGGTCCGCGAAAGCAGCGCAGCGCAAGCGCGACTGTAGACGGCCACCGAGATCCGGAGGAATCGGTCGCGAACTGGCCGATCTCGGCGTGACCTCGGTAGCGTTCGTCGGGAACGCGACGACGGAAAACGA
>JAYVCF010000144.1:0-11476 GCA_043750095.1 Deltaproteobacteria bacterium | reverse complement strand
TGTCGGGCTTGATGTCGCGGTGGACCAGGCCCGCGGTGTGGACCGCTGTCAGTCCGCGGAGCGTCCCGGCGACGATCCCCGCGGCCTCGTCGAAGGGCAGCTTGCCCTTCTGCTCGAGGTACTGGCCGAGGGACTTCCCGTGGAGGAACTCCATGACCATGTAGGGGATCTCGCCCTCTGCGAACCCGAAGTCGATGATCTCCACGACGTTCCGGTGGCGGACCGAGGCGGCCACGCGCGCCTCGCGCAGGAAGCGCTGGGACGGCTCGCTCTGCATCGGGCCCGTCCGATGGAGGAACTTCACGGCGATCTTGCTGTTGAGCGTGAGGTGCTGGGCCTCCCAGACCGACGCCAGTCCGCCCTCGCCGATCTTCTGGACGAGCTGATAGCGCTCGCCGACGACGGTCCCGGACTCCTGCACGCCGGGGATGATACGAGATTGCGGTCAATAGTATTGGTCGAACCCGACGTAGAAGCCGACGGGGGTGTAGGACGGGCTCTGCGGGCTCCCGTCGCGGATCCAGCGTGAAATTGGCAGGCCCACGTCGATCGCGAGAACCCCCGGTGCGATTCCGCCGTACTCGTAGTGAACGCGGATCCCCGCTCCGACTTCGAACGCGGCATGCACCGGCAGGTGAATCGCGCCGTGCTCGATCGTGTCGAAGATCGCGCCGCCGCCGACCCACCAGGCCACCTGCAGCTCGCGGGCGAACACGCCCCAGAGCACGTTGAGGTTGAGATCACTGGCGAGCGTCGAGCGATGCTCGATCACGCCGTAGACCGCGCCGTTGCCCAGGAGCTCGTCGTTCGCGAACGCGCGCAGCGCGTACTGGCCGCCCATCGACTGGCGGTCGGCGGGCAAGATCGGGTTGATGGTGAAGCCGCCGCCGCCCGCGAACAGGATCGCGTTGAGCAGGCCCACGGGAACGAGCCACGCTGCGATCAGCGAGCCGCGCACGGTCATCCCGAACGAGCCGTCTTCTCCGAACACGCCGGCGAGCTGGACCGAGCCCGACACGATCACGTACTCGCGCGGGTCCTGGAGAAAGTGACGCGTGTCGATGCCGCCGAACACCTGCAGGTCGAGCTCGTAGCCGCCGACGCTGTCGGTGCCGCGCGGAAAGCCGGGGCGCACGTAGTTGAAGCCGAGGGCGCCGCCGAGCGACGCGATGCGGCGGTTCGTGTGCGCGCGCGCTCCGATGCCCTGGATGTACGCGAAGCGCCCGCCCGTTCGAGCGCCGACGCGCGCGAGCCGCAGCGCGAACGTGTTCTCGAGGTTGTAGCGTTGCCGCAGCGCGATCTCGACGACGCCGTTCACGTAGTCGGGCGCGGCGAGGACCGTGAGCGCGAACGCCGTGAAGATCGGCGGACGCCAGGGCGCGTTGGTCGCGTCGTCCGCGCGTGGATGTCCGTCGGCAACCTCTGCGCTCTCGGGCAGCCGCTGTCGTGGATCGATGCTGACGCTCGCTCGATCGGCTGGCGTTTCGATCACGACCACGCCGCGCTCGCCGTGCCCGTCCCAGTATCCGGAGACGTGGTTTCCCGCGCTGTCCTCGACCTCGACCTCGACGGGCTCGGGGCGCTCGTCGCCGTCGCGCAGCACCTCGACCGTCGTTCGGAACGTGCCCGCGTCGGTGCGTACGGTGCCGATCTCACCGAGCCGGTAGTTCACTCGGAGAGACGCGTAGCGCAGCCAACCGGGGAGCTCCGCCTCGACGTCGATGCCCACGCGATCGAGCGCCGAGCGAACGCTGCGTCGGCCGCGGCCGAGCATGGCGATGAAGCGCTCCATCGATCCGTCGTCGAGCACGTCGCGCACGCACTCGAGCAGGCGTCGTCCGCGCGTGACGGGAAAGCGCGCGCGCACGGGATCGTCGCGAAAACGATCGGGCTCGTCGATGGCGGCGAAGTAGCTGTCCTCGAACGAGATCTGCGGCGCGTAGAGCAGCTGATCGACGGCAGGGTGGAACGCGAAGAGCTGGAGCAGTTGCTGCGGCGTCTGGGTGGCGTTGTTGCGCCGTAGCTCGTCGAGATCGACCAGCACGGCGCTGCGCAGATCGTCGATCCAGCCGCGATCTTCCGCCGACTCGCGCGCGGCCGAGAGCGGCTGCACGAGCGCCGCGAAGAGCGCCCGCCGCACGGCGCGACGATGGAATTCCTGGACGACGTCGAGCGGGAAGATCTCGAAGATGCGATCGGAGACCAGCGCCACGCTCGGTGCGCTCGACGCCAGCTCGGTGCGCGAGTGAACCGCGAGCACCACGAGCTCGTCCGGCACCGCCAGGCCGAGCCAGTTCGCGGTGCGGATCACGTCGGTGTACGCCTCCCCGATCAAGCGAACGCGGTCGATGCCCACGAGATCGGCGAGGCCTTCGCTGCCGTGAACGGAGGCTTCGGGCGGCACGTAGATCGGATCGGAGGTGACGTACGTGAGCCGGTGCCCGAGCACGTCGATCGTTCGCTCGTGGAGAGTGCCCGCGACGAAGGCCGGAACGTAGGGGACGTTCTCCACCACGCTGATCTCGGTGCCGCGCGCCGTGCGTGTGCGGATCTCGCCCGACGTGACGACCGCGTGCAGCGAGTGCGGGACGTCGCGCTCCCACGTGTCGCCGTCGAGCACGAGCGGATACCAAGGCGCGGCGAGCGAGAGCGTACGGCCGTCACGACCGAGGCGGCCGAAGCGATCGGGAATGTCGAGCCGCATGCGGAACGCGAGATGCACGGTGCGCGCGAGGCCCGGCGGCACGGCGACGCTGGCATCGCTTCCCGCGAAGTCGCGTCCGCGTGGTGTGCCTTCGGGCTCGCTGGTGCGCTCGACGTTCGCTTCGGCACCGTCGATGCGGACGTCCGACAGCGTGATCCCGCCCTGATCGACCTCGCCCGGATAGATCCAGCGCCAGCTGCGCTCTTCCATGGGCGTGGGGGAGACCGCCAAGCGATCGGCGTAGAGCCAGAGCGTGACGTGGTCCTCGCCGTCCTCGACGCGAACGTCGATGTCGATGCGCGCGTCGATCGTTCCGTTCGCGGCGTCGATGCGCGCATCGATCGTGTAGCGCTCCGGTTCAGCGGCGAACGCAGCGGTCGCGACGAGCCACGTGCACGCGAGGGCGAGCGATGCGATCGTGTGCCGACCCGCGTGGCTCACCTTTCTCTCGCGCTTCCGTTGGCGATCCTCACGCTGCCCGTCATCGTGCTCTTCCTGCTGCGCGTCGTCGCCTCGATCGCCGACGCGCGTACGGCCGAGCGCAGCAAGCGCGTCGTGGCGGCGATCGAGGCGAGCGCACGTCGTGCCGCGACGGAAAACCCCGACGCAGCCGCCGGAACGAGCGCGACATCCGTGTCGTCCTTGACGGAAGAGGCGAGGCGCGACCAAGGTTGAAGCAGAGCACCAGGTCGTCCCCTGGTCGGTTCTTCGGTCGCAGTGAAATGTGCCGAGTGAACAGCCCGCGCCAGTCCCGCGCGGTCCACGAGGCCCCAAGCCAAATCGCCTCGGAGAGATTCACCTCCTACCGGTCGTACAAGGAGTGAGCGCATGGGACGTCTGATCGGGTACATGGCGAATCGTGCCGACCGCCTGCCCCAGGCGCTCGCAGAGGAAAAGCTCGCAGTCGGAGAGTCGCCGACCGAGGCCGCCGACGCGTGGGGCATCGGTTTCTATCAAGGGGGCGAGGTCCTCCACAAGAAGCGCCCGCACCGCGGCGGAGATCGTGTGCAGTGGTCCGACATCGCGGGCAACGTGCGCACCGACGCTGCGGTCATCCACCTGCGCAACGCGACCGTGGGCGACTACCGCGCGGAGAACACGCACCCGTTCCGCATGCGGCAGTGGCTCTTCGCGCACGTGGGCACCGTCGCGGGCTTCGACGCCATGAAGAGCGGGCTGCTCGACCCCATGCCCGACTTCTTGCGCCGCAACGTGCGCGGCACGACCGACAGCGAAGTGGTGTTCCACTCGCTCCTCTCGTTCCTCGATGACGCGGGCAAGCTCGACGACGTGGATGCCGAGCAGAAGACGCTCCTCGGGGCCGCGCGCTCGACGCTCTCGCTGGTGGACCGCCTCGGCCAGGAGATCGGCGCGCCCGAGTCCACGCTGAGCTTCCTGCTCACGAACGGGAGACAGATGCTCGCGGTGCGCCGCGGTCTGCCCATGAGCTTCGTCGAGCGCGAGCTCCTCGGCGACGCGCGCACCCACGGTCGCGGCCCCGCGAGCTCCTTGCGCTACGTGATGGTGGTGGGCGGCGACGGGCCCGTGACGGCGCCCGAGCACCGCCCGCTCGAGCAGGGCCAGGCGCTCGTGATCGATCACGACCTGAACGCGACGCTCCACAAGCTCTAGATCACGACGTTCGGAGCGCTTGCTGTCTCCGGCGCCGTCGCTTATCCACCGCGGCGTGAGGGAGGGCGAGCAGCGGGCGATTCGCGCGATGGTGATCGCGTCGGCCGTGCTGCACGTGGTGACGGCCTGGCAGAGCCTCGGCTACCACCAGCTCGACGAACACTTCCAGATCCTCGAGATGCTCTCGTATCACCTGGGGCATACGCCGCGGGACGGGCTGCCGATCGACTTCTCGCAGCAGGTGCGCCCGTTCTTCTCGATCGCGCCCATGTACGCGATCGCGCGTGCGGTCGAGGCGTTCAGTGACTCACCCATCGTGCTCGAGCGAGCGCTGCGCTTGGTGGCGGCGTGTCTCGGATTCGCGACGACGCTCGCGCTCGCGGCGCGACTGCGCACGGAGGTCGAGACGGCGCGTGCGCGGCTCGCGGGGACGGCGTTCCTGCTGCTGTACTGGCCCTTGCTCTACACGCACGCGCGTCTCTCGGCCGAGCCCTGGGGATCGAACGCGTTCTACGCTGCGCTTCTCGTCTTGCCGCTCGCTTCGAATCGCACGCCGCCTCGCGCGGTGATGCGTGAGCTCGGCGCGGGGCTGCTGCTCGGCGCGGCGTTCCATCTCCGGTACCACCTCGGCGTCGCGATGGTGGGGTGCTTCGCGCTCTGGATCGTCGAGCGTCGCTCGCCCGCGTTCTTCGCGCGCGTGGGGATCGGCTTCGCCCTCACGTTCGCGCTCGGGGTGCTCGCCGATCGCTGGGGCTACGGCGTGTGGGCGTTCCCTGCGTGGAACTACTTCGAGTCGCAGATCATCCGGCGCGACGTCGAGCTCGCCGGCGTGTCGCCGCCCTGGTGGTACTTTCAGGAGATCACGCTGACGCTCGTGCCGCCCTTCGGCGCGCTCGTGATCGCGGTGGTGGGCTGGTTCGGCTACCGACATCGCGCGCATCCGTTCGTCCTTCCGGGGGCGCTCTTCTTCCTCGTGCACTGCGCGATCCGACACAAGGAGCTCCGCTTCCTCACGCCGCTCTTGCCGCTGATCCCCTGGTCGATCGCCTACGCGCTCGACGTCGCCGATCGCGCCTGGCTGCGGCGCACGGTGATCGCGTATGCGGTGGTCTCGGCCCTCGTCGCGCCCGCGATGCTGCTCCGTCGCGCGAACTTCCCGCAGTACTACTTCGAGTACGTGGACGCGCACTACTGGGAGCGCGGGTACGACGTCGTCTGGCACGGACGTCCGCCCATGCAGCTCGCAGACATCCCCGTCTACTACTACCGGCCCTCACGCTACCGAGAGACCGAGCTCGAGTCGCTCGACGATCTCCCGCTCGTGCTCGCAGCGCGTCGGCGCGAGGTGCTCCTCTTCGAGGCGAGCTTCGACTCCGTGCCGGTCATCGAAGCGCACTGCCACGTGCTCGTGCGCACCGTGCCGCCGTTCTTGTATCGGCCCGAGATCGTGAGCGCGATCGATCCCACGGTGCGCTGGGTGCTCTACGCGTGTCGCGATCAGCGCGAGGTCGACTACGCGCAGCTCGGCTACGAGAGCCAGACGCGCATGCCCAAGATCGGACCGTGAAGCGCCTCGCCGCCGGGCGACAAAGGGTTCACCGCGAAGACTTGGTAGCCGATGTAGAGCTCGCCGCGATCGATCTGCAGGCCGACGGTGGCGCGCGCATCGACCATGCTGGCTTGGCCGAGGGCGCCGGCCGCGGCCTCGAGGTGCAGGACGAGCGGCGCGACCGGATAGGCATCGAGCTGCATGAGGCCCGCGAAGCCCAGCTCGGCGCCGCGGGCGTCGTGATAGAGCTGGCCGGCCACGCCGATGCGGAGCTGCACCGCGTCTTCGGCGACGAGCGCGTAGGCGACCGAGATCCGACCGAGGCCGATCTCGCGGATGGTGTCGGCCGTCTGCTCGAAGTACGCGCCGTAGCGCGCCTCGAAGTCGACCACGCCCGCGACGCGAATCCGACCCGAGACCTGACCGCGCACCACGCCGTCGAACACGTAGCCCGCGCTCACGTCGACGATGCCGATCACGTCGGGGCCGTCGAACGCGCGACTGGGCGTCATCGCATCGCGTCGCACGCCGACGCCGCCGTAGCCCATGTAGTACGGAAAATAGAGGGACACCCAGGGCGAGAGGGCGAGCTGTCCGCCGCCGCCGTAGCCGTATCCGCCGTAGCCCCGACCATAGCCGCCGTAGCTTCCGTAGCCGCCGCGGAAGCCACCGCCGCCGCCCGACGAATGGAATCCACCGCCGCCGCCGCCGTGCACCGCCGAGCTCACGCCGCCGAGCCGCTGCGCTTCGGCGCCGGAAGGAGCGAACGCGACCAGCGCGAGACCGAGCATCACCGGGAGGAGCCAGCGCGCACGCACCATGGGTTCACCCGCGCTCGAGCGATGCAAGCGCGGCGCCATTCGCTGCGCACGAAATCACGGCGATCGCGCGCGCTGGGGCCGGGTCGGATCGCCACGACGCCCCGATGCCGACCCTCGCATGCTTGACGCCGCGGCGGCTCTCCCGGACTGTCGATGCACACGCATGAGATCGACCCATCGCTCCACGCTCGCCTCGATCAGCGCCCTCGCGCTCTCGTTCGGCTGCTCGCCGACCCCGCCCCCGGTCGATGCCGCCGTCGCCGACGATGCCGCGAGCGCGCCCGACGCCGCCGCGCGCGACGTCGGGACCGACGCGTGGACGGGCTTTCCCGATGGAGGACCGGGGGTGGATCCGCACTGGGGCGAGCGTCAGGACTGTGCGTTCGTCGCGGGCTCGATGCCGACCGACACGCTGGGCGACGTCGCGGCGGCGCGCGCGGCGATCACCCACCTGATCATCGTCATGCAGGAGAACCGCTCGCTCGATCACATGCTCGGCATGACGGGTCACGGCATCGAGGGCATCCCGGCCGGCTTCACGGTGCCCGATCGCGCGGGCAACCCCGTCGCGCCCTTTCACGAGACGAACGCGTGTCCGGGCGACATCGGCCACCAGTGGTTGGAGATCCACACCGAGTGGAACATGGGCGCGATGGATGGCTTCGTGCGCGCCGACGGAATGGGATCGATGGGCTACTTCACCGACGCCGATCACCCGTTCTACACCTGGATGATGACGACGTTCGCCACGAGCGATCGCTACTTCTGCAGCGTGCTCAGCGGGACGTATCCGAACCGGGACTACCTCTACCTGGGCACCAGCGCGGGCGTGCAGTGCACGGGCTGCGGCTTTCCGACGGGCCATCGGACGCTCTTCGATCAGCTCGATGACGCGCACGTCGCGTGGGCCGAGTACAACGCGAGCACCGTGGAAGTGCTGAGCGGCACGCTCGGCTGGCGCCTCGATCACGTCGGCGTGCACCTCTACAGCGAGTTCCTTCCCGCGCTCGATGCGGGGACGATCCCGCCCGTCTCGTTCGTGGACCTCGAGCCGAACGACGAGCACCCGCCGGGGAGCATCCACGACGGCGAGCGCGCGGTCCGCGACGTGATCACGCACGCGTTCGGCAGCCCACTCTGGCCGCACCTCGCGATCTTCTTCACGTACGACGAGAACGGCGGGTTCTTCGATCACGTGCCGCCGCCGACGGCCTGCCTCGCCTCGCCGAGCGAGCACAACTTCGATCGACTCGGTCTTCGCGTGCCCGTCGCCGTGGTCTCGCCTTACGCGCGCGCGGGCTTCGTGTCGCACGACACGCACAGCCACACGAGCATCCTGCGCTTCGTGCAGGCCATCCACGATCTGCCCGCGCTGACGGGTCGCGATGCGAACGCGGACGCGATGCTCGACATGTTCGACTTCGCGGCGGCAGCGTTCATGACGGCACCAGCCACTGTTCCCGCTGCCGCGCCCTCGGGCTGTTGAGAGTCCGTCGCGTGACTACCGGGTCGCGCGGGAGGTGTACGGGTTCGCCCGCGGTCGGGAACGAGCAAACGACGCTCGCCCTCATCGCGTTCGAAGGCGCACACCTCCGGCGCTCAGGTTGAGGGGTCAGCTGCTTTTCTAATTTGGTCGACGGCGTCTGCGACGCGTCCATTGCGTGAATCGCTCCGCGATTCGCGCGAGGGCTGCCGCACCGTCGAACGATGGCGTTCGTGTTCGACGTGCGGGCGCGGGGCGGCACGCCCCGCAGCGTGAAGTCGCGCAGCGACTTTGCGGCGAGCATCGCGTCGCAGACGCCGCACATCTCAAAAGCAGTCGTGCTCCAAACCGGAGCGCGGGAGGTGTGCGGGTTCGACCGCGATGAGGGCGAGCCGTCGTTTGCTCGTTCCCGACCGCGGGCGAACCCGTACACCTCCCGCGCGACCTGTGACGATGCCTCGCCCTCCATCGCCGCTACTCGTTGTTACTCGTGGCGTACGCCGTCGGCAGGCAAGAGCCGGGCGGCCCACCAGCTGGGAATCCACGTCGCACACAGACAGATCCCGAGCGCGATGGCCACCGTCCAAGCGAACACGCTCATGTCGGTGTGAATCGGTAGGTGATCGATCAAGTACACGTGCGGATCGAGCGGCAGCCGGTAGCGCTCGAGCAAGAGGCAGACGCCGCCGCCCAACACGAGCCCGATCACGGTGCCGGTGATCCCGATCGCGAGCCCCTGCACGATGAACAACATCAGGATCGCCGAGTCGCGCGCGCCCATCGCCTTGAGGATGGCGATCTCGCGCTTCTTCTCGAGCACGATCATGATCAGCGTCGCGATCACGTTGAACGCGGCGACGAAGATGATGGTCGCGATCACCAGGCTCAGCATCACCTTCTGGATCTCCAGCGCGGTGAAGAGATTGTGGTTGAGCTCCTCCCAATCCATCGTGTGGTAGGGGCCGCCGCCGAGCAGGCGCTCGAGTCGACGCGAGATCATCGCGGCGTTGCCGGGGTTGTGCAGGCGGATCTCGACGCCGTCGACGCTGTCGCCGTTCTGGAAGAAGCCCTCGACCTCGTAGAGGTCGGCGTACACGAGGTGCGTGTCGTACTCCTCGAAGCCCGCCGAGAAGATCCCGATCACGCGGAACTCGCGGCTGACCGGCGTCGTGGGGCCGTGATGGAAGAGCGACGTGTCGAGCCCCGCCATCGGCGAGATGACGCGCACGCGGTCGCCCACGTGGATCGAGAGGTTCTCGGCGAGCGTGATGCCCACCACCAAGCCGGGCAGCGCGTCCGTCGGTACGGCGTCCGGGACCGTTCGATCGATCCCCGCCTCTTCGCCCTCGGTGACGTCCTCGAACTCCATCGCGGCGAGCGCGGCCTCGGCTTGTTCGGGTGTCGGTACGTCGACGATGGGCAGCGGAACGATCACGCCCGGTGCGGGTGTCGTCGTGTCGGTCGCGGGATCGGGCGTCGGTGCCGGCGCCGCATCCGGGGCGGCGCGACCCTCGTATCGCGCGGCCTCCCTCTCCAGGTACGCATCGAGATCCTCGCCCTGACGCTCGTCGTGCGCAGGCCGCGTCTCTTCGGGCCGACGCGGCGGATGCGATCCCGGCACGCGGATCCCGTCGAGCGAGCCTTCCACGATCTGGTCGGGCAGATCGAGCACGTGCGGCATCAGATCCGGATCGACGCCCTTGACGAGCACGCCGCCGATGCGGTCGCCGTTGGCGAGCATCATCTCCTTGATCAAGAAAGGCCCGGCGCCCTCGACCTCCGGCATCTCTTCCGCGCGCGCGATGACGTCGCGGTACTCCTCGAAGTCGCCGTAGCGCATCACCAGCACGTGCGCGTTCACGCCGAGCACCTTGTCGCGGAACTCCGACTGGAACCCCGAGGTGATCGACATCACCGCCAAGAGCGCCGCCACACCGAGGGCCACGCCGGACACCGCGATGAACGAGATGACGGAGACCGTCTTCGTCTTCTTCGAGCGCAGGTAGCGGAGGCCGATCGAGAACGCCCAGTCCATGACAGGCGCGTCTTCTAGCCTTCTTCCTCTTCCTCAGCGAATCGGAACAGCGCCGTCATTCCGATCGCGTGCGCGCAGCTCTCGCAGAGCGGCTTCTCTTCGTGCACCGTCGCGTCACCGCGCATCACGACGAACGTGCCGTGGCCCGCGGGCGCGGCGCTGATCTCGGCGCCGCACGCGTCGCACTTGGTCTTCCGCCGTCGAAGGAGCCCGGCCATCTGGAGAGCGTAACGCGCCTCGGAGCGCGTCGCATCCCGCCGCTCCGGATCAGGCGGGTCGAGTGCGCTCGGTCGAGAAGGCGCCCTTGCGCTCGCTGATGACGCTGTAGATGCGCAGCGGCTGGGCCTTGCCCTTCACCTGGACGGGCGGCAGCTCGATGCACTCGAACCCGTCGCCGAGGTGCTGGAACGTGTTGTGGCTGATGATCACCTCGCCGGCCTTGGCCACCGAGCAGAGGCGCGCGCCCGTGTTCACGGTGTCGCCGATGACGGTGTACTCGAGCGCTTTGCTCGAGCCGAGGTAGCCCGCGACGCAGTCGCCCGAGTTGATGCCGATGCCGATCTTGATCTCGGGGTCGCCGCGTCCGCGCCGCTCGACGTTGAGCTGACCGAGCACTTCCATCATCTCGAGCGCCGTGCGCACCGCACGCTTCGGGTCGTCCGAGTGACCGACGGGCGCGCCGAAGAGCGCCATGATCTCGTCGCCCACGAACTTGTCGAGCGTGCCCTCGTACTTGAACACGACCTCGACCATCAGCTCGAAGTACTCGTTGAGCATGTCGACGATGAGCTGCGGCGACTCGCTCTCGCTCATCGACGTGAAGCCGCGGATGTCCGAGAAGAGGATCGTGGTCTGACGACCCTCGCCGCCCTTGGCGATCTCCACCTTGCCGTCGAGGACCTGCTGGGCGATCTGCGGCGAGAGCAGACGCTGGAAGCGCTCGCGAGTGACCGCCTCCTGCTCGAGCTTCTTCGCGAACAGCGAGTCGAGGTGCATGATGCCGAGCAAGTCGCCTGAGTGGAGCAGCGGCAGCGTCATCGTCGAGCGAATGCCCTGCATGATGATCTAGTGCGCGCCCGAGAACCGAGCGTCCATCGTCGCATCCGACGACAAGACGGCCGCCTTGTTGTTCTCGACCTCGGACAGCACGGTCTTCGAGAGGACGATGTTCGGATCGCTCTTGCCCGACCGCGTCTTCACGTACTGCGGCACGAGCACCCCCGCGGTATCGCGCAGCAAAATCACGCCGCGA
>JAYVCF010000143.1:0-4819 GCA_043750095.1 Deltaproteobacteria bacterium | reverse complement strand
CGGCCATTGGGCTGCTCAAGGACTCCCCGAGGCTCCTCACGGCCGCTCGGCAGTATCTCGAAGTCGCGTCGAGAGTCGATGCGTCCGCAGACGGTGCGTGAACGAGATCCGTAGGACGAAGCGCTCGACGCTCGCGCCGCGAGGTGAATGTGGCCAGCGAACTTTTGTCCTCAAAGGTAGTCGTGATCGAGGAGGAGCCGCGCATTCGCGGCATCGCCACCGGCCCGACATCCGTCGCGGGTGCGATCGGCATCACCGAGCGCGGCCCCATCGGCGTCGCGACGCTGTGCACGACGTTCGACGAGTTCGACGAGTCGTTCGGTGGGTTCACAGCGAGCCCCGACCTCGCGCTGGCGGCGACCGGGTTCTTCGAGAACGGCGGATCGCGCCTCTGGGTCGTGCGGACGTGTCACTACGACGACGTCACAGATCCGACGACGGCGACCGCGACCAAGGCGCGAGCGCAGCTCGTCGCGCCCGGCTTGCCGACCGCCGCGATCGTCGAGAGCGCGACTGCGGAGCCGTACGCGCTCGCGGACGGTTCTCGCATCGCGATCCGAGTCGCGGGCATCGATGTCATCGAGACGGTTGACGCACATGCGGCGCGTATCGAGACGGCGAGCGGCCCATTCGCGCTCGTCGACGGCGCGACCCTCGACGTGCGCATCGACGGCGCCCTGCAGAGCGTCGTGCTCCACGCGACGGACTTCACCGACATCACGGCTGCGACCGCGACCGAGCTCGCTGCCGCGCTGAACGTTCAGCTCGTGGACGCTCGCGCCGGTAGGGACGCAGGCCGAGTGTTCATCGACACCGACTCGAGCGGTCGGGCGTCGTCGCTCGAGATCGTCGGCGGGACCGCCGCGCCCGCGCTGGGCTTCACGGCGGGTGCGGTGTCGGGCGCGGGGAACGTGCGGCGTGCGGACGCCGTGACCATCGACGAGCTCCGCCAGCTGCTCGCCGCGCACACGAGCGTCGGCGTATCGAGCACCGACGATCGACGGCTTCGCCTGAGCACGCTCGCCACCGGCGCGAGCGTGACGCTCGAAGTGCTCGCGGCGATGGCGCCCACACTCGGACTTCCTGTCGGTGCGGTGTCGGGCAGCGACGCCGGCTCGATCAGCGTCGCCACGGTCGTAGCGCGTGAGCCCGGCAGCTGGGCAGCGCGCATCGCGGTGGCGGTCCGTGCACCGAGCGCAGGCGCGGCGCGCACCTTCGACGTCGCAGTGCTGGAGGGCTCTACGCTTCGCGAGCTCTTTCGCGATCTGACACTGAATGCCGCGAGCGCGCGCTTCATCGAGCGGGTGATGAACGACGATCGCACCGGCAGCGCATGGGTGCGCGTCGCGCTGAGCGTGCCCGTCAGCGTCCCGACGGTTCCGATCCAGCGCGCAGCGCTCGCGGGCGGCGACGATGGTCTCACCGGCCTCGACGATGCGGACTTCGTCGGCTCCGATGCGGGCGGAACCGGCCTTCGCGCGCTCGACCGCGTGCTCGACCTCTCGATCTTGATGGTCCCAGGCCGAGCTTCGCCCACCGTGCACGGCGCGATGCTGCAGTACGCCGAGGTCGAACGCGGCGGCTTCGTGTTCGCCGTGCTCGATCCACCCGCCGGTCTGCGCGCGACCGAGATCGTCGACTACGTCGCCTCTGCCGCGCTCGAGGGCTCGAGCGAGCTCGGCGCGCTCTACTGGCCCCGCCTGCGCGTCCCGAATCCGAAGCGGTCGGTGTTCGGCAGCAGCGTGGACGTGATCGCGCCGCCCTCGGGCGTTGTCGCCGGCGTGTACGCGCGCACCGACGCGGCCCGCCCCGGAGGTGTCTACGACGCGCCGGCTGGCATCGAGCTCGGCCGCATGTTCGGCGTGCTCGGCTTCGAGACCGACGAGGTCCTCGAAGAGCGCAAGCGCGACCTCATCTTCCCGCATCGCATCAACCCGCTCACGACGGGCCCGACGCTACCGCGCTTCATCGACGGCGCGCGCACGCTCAAGGGCACGGGCAACTTCCCGTTCGTCAGCTCGCGTCGAGGCGTGTCGTACATCGAGCGTGCGCTCAAGCGCGGCCTGGAGTTCGTCCGGCATCGCAACCCAACGGACAGCGTGCTCGCGGAGGTCGATCGCACCGCGCGCGCGTTCCTCCTCGAGCAGACCGGGCTCGACGCGTTCCAGTCGCGCGACCCGGAGAAGGCATTCTTCCTCGAGGTCTCGAGCAAGATCGTGTCCGTGCCCGGGGGCGTCGCGAGCCGCGTGCTCACGCGCGTCGGCCTCGCGATGAACGCGCCCGCCGAGTTCGTGATCATCTCCGTGTCGCAGGACACACGCGCGATCGAGGCTGCACTCGCGGGGAACGGCTGACGTGCCGAGGGGCGTCGCGCGAGACGGGCTCTGCCGAGGCCGCGAGAAGCTGCGCGACTGGGTGCGGCGACAGGTCGGACCGATGTGCGCCTGCGGGTGCGGGGGCACCATCGTCATCAAACCGCATCACCGATCGAAGGGGACGCCTCGCTTCCTCAGGGGACATCACGATCGCGCGCGCGATCTCAAGGTCTTGGAAGCCAGAAGGTGGGTGCAAGAGCAGCAGGGAAAGCATGTCTGCGCCTGCGGCTGCGGCTTTTCGATTCGTGTGTGCGTGCGGCACCACTCCGTCGGAGTGCCTCGATACCTCCTGGACCACCACCTGCCCCGCAGTAGCAAGCCACGCGCGCGCCCGCGCCGTGAGTACATGTCGTTCACTGTCCTGGCGCGCCGGGAGATCACCGCCCGGTCCGGAGGACGCTGCGTGCGATGCGGTCTCGACGATCGGCGAATCCTCGACTTCGACCACATCGTGCCCGTCGCACACGGCGGCTCGAACGACGCGAGTAACGGCCAGCTGCTGTGCTGCAACTGCCACCGCATCAAGAGCATCGAACAGGGAACGGACTCCGGTCGTCCGGGCATGCCCACCACGCGCACGTGCGAGGCGGTCACGACGCAAGACGAGAAGGATGTCGAGGCGTCCGACGCCCTAGTGCGCCCGCGCGCAGAGGAGGTCGAACATGCCGATCATCGGAACCCCACGAAGCTTCCACAAACGCCACGCCTTCATTTGTGAAGTTCCGAGTTTCGGCCGCGCAGGCTTCGGGAAGTGCTCCGAAATTTCTGTCGAGGCAAACGTCATCAAGCACTACGAGGGCGGCGCGCTCATCCCGAACAAGAGCCCGGGCCGGCTTGAGTTCGCGGACGTCACACTCGAGCGAGGCGCAACCCGCGACCTCGATCTGTTCCGCTGGTTCCAGGACGTCGTGCGCGTGCGCAGCGGCATCGGCCTCGTCGATCCGCTCTACAAGCGCACGATCGACGTGGTCCAGCAGGACCGCGACGGCTCGACGCTACGTCGCTGGACGCTCTTCAACGCCTGGCCGACGAAGTTCATCGCCGGCGAGTGGGACAACAACGCGGACGAGGTCGTCATCGAGACGCTCGTCCTCACGTACGACTTCTTCGACCTGGGTCGCTCGTGAGCGCGGTGATGCCCAGCGGGACACCGACGGGCGTCGGCGTGTTCACGCGCGCGCTGCGAGAGTCGATCGTCGGAACGCCGGAGGCGCTCGTCGAGCGCTGCAAGCGGCTCGGCGTGTCGTTCGTTCCGCTGCTGGCCGTCTGGCAAGACGGCCGCGGCACGACGACGCCGAATGATGCGGCGCTGGCGCCGTACGCGGAGGCGCTCGCCGCGAGCGGCATCGACGTCTGGCTCTGGGGCTACCCGTGGGCCGGTGGCGAGGAGAAGTTCGTCACCGCGCTGGTCTCGCGTGCGAAGTCGGTACGCGCGCGCGGCGTGATCATCGACCCGGAGGTCAGCTACAAGCGCCGCCCAATCCAGATGCGAGCGCTCGTCACGCGGACGATCGATGCCCTCGACGAGTCGCTCGGTCTCGGGTTCACGTCGTTCGGTCTTCCCGCGTTCCATCCAACCTTTCCGTGGAAGGAGGCGGCGGCGGTCGGGTGGGGCTGCCCACAGGACTACGACGTGACGCTGGCGCAAACGCTCGCGTCCATCGACGCATGGGAAGCGCTGGGGTGGCAGTCGATCGTCCCCGCGCTGCCCACGTTCGGGCCAGGCTCGGCGTCGCAGGCTCTCGATCGCGCCGTCGATGGGCTCGCCGCGCGGCGGAGCGTGCGCGGCTTGGTCTTCTGGTCATGGAACAGCCTCGACCGGCACGACGACGCTTCGATCGCGCGTGCCGCCGAGGTCCTGCGAACGAGATGCGCGCCGTCGTAGCCGCCCCGTCGCGCGCCCGCGCGACTGCACGGCTCTACTGCTCGACCAACACGAGGCCGCTGACGTTCTCGTAGTCCGCTACGTTCCGCGTGAGGAGCGGCAGCTCCTCGACAAGGCATGCCGCCGCGATCATTGCGTCGACCGCGCCACGAGGGCACTCCTCCGTGCGAAGCATCGCCTCGAACGTGCGCGCGGCGTCGCGGTTCGGATACACGCGACCGATCTGCCGATCTGCGAGCCATGCGAACCGATCACGCCGCTCGTCCGCGCCGAAGAGCGCTCCCTTCTGCCCACGCACGAACTCGTAGAGCGCGTACACGCAGACGGCGAGGGGCATGTTGCGCGGGAGCGGGTTCGCTGGTGCGATGCCTTGGGCGCTCGCCTTGTACGCGTCGATCACGACGTCGGTGTCGAGCACCAACACCTCGTACGTCTGGCGCGCGTCCGCGAGCGACACGAAGCGAGCGGCCATGAGACGTCAGATGACTCGCGCGTCCGGATCGACTGGCGGCAGGCCGTGCTGATCGGCGAGATCGAGGATCACCGAGTCGAGGCGGTC
>JAYVCF010000142.1:0-6184 GCA_043750095.1 Deltaproteobacteria bacterium | reverse complement strand
GCCCACGTCGACACCACGTGCCGCGACCCAGGGCCCGGAGCCACGGGGGTGGCGTGCGACATCGGGCTCTGCACGGCGCAAGAAGCGGGCGACTGCAACGACATCACGGCGCCCGCGGCGGCCGTCGACTGCAACGTGCAAGCGAACCGCACGATGAGCGCCTGCATCCACCCTGGCGCTGCGTACGTCTGTGGCGACGGCATCGATCAGGACTGTCGTCCCAACGGCCTGCCTGGCGGCAGCCGCGACGAGCCCTGCGGCGACATGGATGGCGACGGATACAACGCGTGCGGTCCGGCGGGTGGCGTCTGCGACTGCGACGACACCAACCCGGCCATCCATCCCGGTGCGATGGACGTCTGCGGTAACGGCATCGACGAGGACTGCTCGGGCGAGGTCGGCGGGATGGGCGCGTTCTGCGACGCGGACCACGACACGTATACGTCCAACGTCGACTGCAACGATCACGATCCGAACATCCATCCCGGCGGGCTCGCGCTCGAGCACTGCGACCCGCCCGCGTCCGGCATGTGCGGCGCCGCGTGTCACCTCGTCAGCGGTAACTGCGCTTGCGACGGGATCGACAACAACTGCAACGGCCTCATCGACGAAGACGCGTCGTGTCGAAGCCCGGATCTCGACGGTGACGGATCCAACGCCTGCGCGCCCGCCGTGACCGACTGCGCGAGCTGCGACTGCAACGACTGCGACTCCGGCATTCACCCCGGCGCGCACAGCATCTGCGGCAACAGGATCGACGAGGACGGCATCGGGGGCCCGGCGGCTACCACGGGCGACCCGATGTGCGCCGCCGGAGATACGGACGGCGACGGATACACGGGCGGTCAGGACTGCGGAGAGGGCGACCCTCGCGTGCACCTCGACGCGGCAGAGAACTGCACGACGCCGACATCCGAGAGCTGCGGCACGATGTCGTGTCCGGCCAGCCTCGACGTGGACAGGGATGGCTTCGCGGCGGCGAGCGTGGGCGGCACCGACTGCAACGATGCGTCGGCGACGGTGAACGCGTGGGCGACCGAGGTCTGCGACGGCGTCGACAACAACTGCAACGGCGACACCGACGAGGTGCTCGACGTGACCAACCAGATGGGCTGCGTCACGGATCCGACCTGCGCGGGCGGCAGCCGCTGCACCGTCCACTTCAACGACAACCTGCACCACTGCGGTGGATGCCGGCACGAGTGCAATCCGGGAACGACGCTGGTCGCCGACGCGTGCTCGGCCGGTCACTGCGCGTGCACGACGAACGCCGGGGGGGCGGCGTGCGCGGTCGGTAGCACGTGCTGCGGCACGTCGGACTCGATGGGCAATCCCGTCGCGCACCCCGGCTGCTACGACACGGACAGCGCGACCCAGAACTGCGGCGGCTGCGGCAACGTGTGCGACACGCGGATCGCCAACCTGTGCGTGGGCGGCCGGTGCGAGTGCGGTTCCACGGGCGCTGCGTGCAGTGGCACGCAGACGTGCTGCAGTGGCCAGTGCGTCGAGACCGGGACCGACACCTCGAACTGCGGCGTGTGCGGCCACCTCTGCGGTTCGCGGACCGCATGCGCCGCCGGCCTCTGCGGCTGTGACGATCCGACGACGCACGGCGACTGCGCGCCTGCGGACGTCGGCATGCCCGGCGGCAACGGCTGCGAGACCGATCTCCTCACCAACCCGAACTTCTGCGGCACGTGCGCCCAGTCGTGCCTCGACGAGCATGTCGCGACCGGAACCTGCTCGGGCGGTGCGTGCTCGATCGGCACGTGTGCGCCGCTCTTCGGCGACTGCACCGGGGGCGCCGCGAACGGCTGCGAGACGAGCCTCTCGACCACCGCCAACTGCGGCGCGTGCAGCAACGCGTGCTCGCCCATGCACGCCGACGCAGCGTGTGTGGTCGCGGGCACGACCGCCTCGTGCGGCTACGGGATGTGCATGGGCACCTTCGGTAACTGCGACAGCAACGTGATGAACGGCTGCGAGACCGACCTCCGGTCGACGCTCACGTGCGGCACCTGCGGAACGAACTGCACGTCGCTCGTGCGCAACGCGACGCCGAGCTGCACGGGCGCGGGCGCGTGTGACTACAGCGGTGGATGCGCGGCGGGCACGTCCGACTGCAACGGGACGCGCACCGACGGCTGCGAGCCCTTCGCGACGGGCCACTGCGGCGCGGCGTGCACCAACTGCGTGGCGACCGTCGTGAACGCCGCCGGCGCGACCTGCGGCGGCGCCGGCACGTGCGACTACACCGGCGCGTGCAGCGGCGGCGCCAGCGACTGCAACGGCAGTCGGGCAGACGGCTGTGAGCTCTGGGCCAACACGCACTGCGGCGCGACGTGCACGAACTGCACGACCGCCGAGTCGGGCGTGGCGGCGACGACGTGCAGCCTGGCCGGCTTCTGCGACTACACGCTCTGCAGCCCGGCGCGCTCGGACTGCAACGGCTCGCGCGCCGATGGCTGCGAGGTCGCCTCGGACGGGACGCACTGCGGTCCGGGATGCACCGACTGCTCGACGACGACGCCGCATGTGGGCTCGCTGATGTGCACGGGCGGATCCTGCGACTACACGGGGTGCGCGGCAGGCTTCGCGGAGTGCAACGGAACGCGCGCGGACGGCTGCGAGCGAGCACAGGACGGAACCCACTGCGGCCCCACGTGCGTGAACTGCACCGCGATGACGCAGCACGTGGCGGCGCTCGCATGCTCGAGCGGCACTTGCGACTACACGACGTGCGCGAGCGGCTACTTCGACTGCAACCCGAGCCGAGCGGACGGCTGCGAGCAGGTCCAGAACCTGCGCCACTGCGCCTCGTGCTCGGACGACTGCACGGCCACGGTCGTCAACGTCGGGACGGTGACGTGCACCTCGAGCACGTGCGGCTACTCCGGCGGCTGCGGCGGGGGCTTCTTGGACTGCGACGGCTCCGCGGCGAACGGCTGCGAACAGGCCCAGAACGCGACCCACTGCGGTGCCTCGTGCACCGACTGCACGACGGGCTTCATGCGCGGAACGGCGGCCTGCGTGGCCGGCTCCTGCGCGATCATGTCGTGCAACGCGGGCTATGCGAACTGCGACGGCAACCCACTGAACGGCTGCGAGACGATGACCGCGGGCAACCACGGCGACTGCTGCGGACCGAACTGTGGCGCCCTCATGTGCAGTGGTGACCCGATCCTCGGCTTCACCTGCATCTGACGGCTCACCGCAACACGGCCGTGCGTCGCAGCATGCGCAAGAGCTCACGGAACGCATCGCTTCGTCCGACCTGGACGAGGTGCCCGCCCGGCATGCGCACGAGCTTGGCGCCGAAGTGCGCGCTCAGCCGCTCTGCATGGATGATCGGCGTGATGCCGTCGCGCAGAGAGCCGAGCACGAGGATCCGCTCGCGGGGCGTGCGCGCCGAGCGCGCGAGCGGGCTCACCACGGCGTAGGCGTTCTCGAGCAGCCGATGCTGCTCGTCGCGATCCTCGTCCGTGCCGACCAGTCGATCGTCGTCGCGCGCGAAGTCGGCGAGCGAGGCGAGGGGAACGAAGGGCGCTGCGAAGTCGAGATCCGGTAGCGTCGTCGCCGCGAGCGCGGTGGTGTACCCACCGAGGCTCATCCCCATCGCACCGACGTGCGGCGCGCCGGACGCGCGGAGGAACCCCACCAGCGAATCGAGATCGAAGATCGCCTGACGAAAACCTTCCACGGTGATGCGCGGATCGCTCCCGGGAAAGAGCGGACGCCGGCCGCTGCCGCGCGGTCCGTGGAACGGAAGCACGAAGAGCAGCGCGTCGAGCCCTCGCCGCACGAGCGCCTCGACCGGCCACGCGCGCTCCTCGAAGAGCGGCGCGCCGCCGAGGTAGCCGTGGATCAGCACGATGGCGGGGCGATTCGCTCCCTCGCCGCGAAACCAGCGCGCCGTGGCCGTTCGATTCTCGCGGGGTGCGAGGTAGCGCTCGCTCAGATCTGCGGCGAACGTGGGCCGCTCGCTCGGCCAGGTGAGATCGACGACCGAGAAGCCACGCCCGCGGCGGACGTGCTTCTCCGTGGGCGTGATGGCGACGCGCTCACCGAAGAACGACTCCGGGCGCGCGAAGTGCTCGGTGCGATCGTAGAGCGCGGCGACCGCCCGCAGTGCCACGGCGCGCTCGCGCGGTCCGAGCGACTCGGCCTTCGAGCGCGCGCGTGACGCGCGACTGCGCGACAGGATCGCGAGCTTCACCGCGCCGTCGACGAGTGGCGCCACGGTGCGTCCGACGAGACGTGCGAGCATGCGTGAAGCGTCCCACGAGGCTGCGCCGCGCGCGACTCGCGAACGCCTCCGTGGTACAGGCTGCGGCGTGCAGGGCGATCGCGAGGCGATGAGCCGACGGCTGCGCGAGCTGCGCATCGAGCGTGGCCTGACGCAGGGCCTGGCCGCGCAGAAGCTCGGGGTCTCCCCCGCCTATCTCTCGCTGCTCGAGAAGGGCAAGCGCCCGATCCAGCTGCCGCTCTTGTTCCGCGCGCTCACGCTCTACGACATGCCGGTCGAGGCGTTCATGGCGCGCCTCGGTTCGCAGCGCCCCGACGAGGGCCTCTCGCGACTGCTCGACGAGCCACTCTTCCGGACGCTCAACCTCACCCGCGAGGACGTGTCGTCGCTGGGGAACGAGCCCAAGGTCGCCACGACCATCGCCGCGCTCTTCAACCTCTACAAGAACACCAGGACGCAGCTCGATCATCTGCTCGCCGAGCTCGCCTCGCGGGCGCGTGATGACGCCGGAGGCGGGAGCGATCTGGCGTTCGACTACAGCCCCTTCGACGAGGTCACCGACTTCCTCGAGGCGCGCGGCAATTGGTTTCCGGAGATCGAGGCACGCGCCGATGCGCTGCGCGCCGAGCATGGGCTCGCCGACAAGCCGACGATCGAGAGCCTCGTCCGCGTGCTGGCGGCCCACCGTGTCGAGGTGCGCTTCGAGGTCGCGGCCGCACAGAGCTCCGTCATCCGCCGCCTCGATCCCGACGGCGGTGCGCTGACGATGTCGCGCGACGTTCCCGAGCATCGGCAGCTCTTCCAGCTCGCGCACACGCTCGGGCTTCGCGTGCTCGGTGGAGAGAGTGGTGCGCTGCAGTCGGAGATCGTCGGAGCGCTGCAAGCCGACGCGCGCCACGCGGAGACGCCGCGCCTGCTCGCGATCCACCTCGCCAACTACTTCGCGGGCGCGCTCCTGCTTCCGTACGAGCCGTTTCTCCGCGAGGTGCAGCGCACGCGCTACGACGTGGAGCAAGTCGCGATGCGCTTCGGGTCGAGCTACGAGACGGTCGCGCACCGCCTCTGCAACCTCTCGGATCCCGCGCGGCGCGGGCTGCCCTTCCATTTCTTGCGCGTCGACGTCGCGGGCAACATCAGCAAGCGGTACGCGGCCACGGGCCTGAAGTTTCCGCACGGCACGGGCAGCTGCCCGAAGTGGGCCGTGCACCTCGCGTTCCTCACGCCGCACGCGATCTCTCGCCAGTACAGCGTGTTCCCCGACGGGCGCATGTTCTTCTGCTTCGCGAAGGTGCTCGCCGAGCCGATCGCGGGCTCGCTCGCGCGCGGCAGCCTCTACGGCATCGGCATGGGCACCCACGCCGACAACGCGAAGTACCTCGCTTACGCGGACGACATGCCCTTTCTCGATCCGGCGCGCATGTCCGTGCCGGTGGGAACCACCTGCCGCTTCTGCGAGCGCACGGACTGCAACCAGCGCGCGGCGCCGAGCTACAAGTTCGCGTTTCGCGTCGATCCCTTCATCAAGAAGGACAACTTCTTCTCGCCGCTGGTCGCGGCCGACGAGAGAGCAGACGTGCCCGCCGCCGACGGCGCGGGCCTGCTACGAAAACCGAGAAAGTCCTAGCCCGGTTCGCCGGCCGCTCGGCGGACGACTCCGGTCGAGCTCAGGGCCCTGCGTCCGACGCGCCCGTGTCGGGCATCGCCGGCCCGGCGTCGGGCGGCAGGTCGCCGCGCACGTCGCGCCATGGACAACGTCGCGAGCGCTTTTATCAACTATACGGATACGTACGCGATCCTGGAACGTCCCGCGTGGGCAGGTTCAGCTGGCACGTTCCATTTTGAGGATCACGCCGGCTGGCGGACACCCCGGATAGCGTGAAGATGCGCGAGGAGTGTTCCATGAAGCAGAAGTCCGACAGGCGAGCGCGACGGTCGTTC
>JAYVCF010000141.1:0-9989 GCA_043750095.1 Deltaproteobacteria bacterium | reverse complement strand
CCGCCCGCGAGCGCAGCCTCGGCCCGCGCGCGCGCGCGCTCGACCGCGTGCACGAAGCTGGTGAGAGGCTGCGCGCCGATGATGAGCTCGCCGTTCACGTAGAAGGTCGGCGTTCCCTCGGCGCCCATCCGATCGCCCAGAGACTCGTCGCGCGCGATGGCCTCCTCGTGCGCGTCTTCGTCGAGCGCGTGGCGAAAGCGCGCGAGGTCGAGGCCCACCGCGATCGCGAGCGCCTCCAGCGTGGGTCGCGTCAGCACGCGCTGGTTCGCGAAGAGCAGCGCCGACATCCGGAAGAACGCGGGGTCACCGAGCTGCGCGCGTGCTTCGAGCGCGGCCTCCGCTGCAGGCCGGGCGTTCTCGTGGAAGGGCAGGGGACGCTGACGCACGACCAGGCGCACGTCGTCGGGGAAGCGCGCACGAATCGCCGTCATCGCCGCGGCGCCGCGTGAGCAGTACGGGCACTGGAAGTCCGTCAGCTCCACGATCGTGACGAGCGCATCGGCGGGCCCTTCGAAGGGCGCGTCGTCCACGGGCATGCGCCAGAGGTCTTCGTCGTCGCCTGCGGCCCGCGCGTCTTGGTCGGCCTCGTCTCTTGGGTCGTCGTCGTCGTCGGCTCGGGCGCGCGCGCTCTCGAGCAAGTACACGGCGGTCAAGAAGAGGATCGTCGGTCGCGCTTCCGGTGCCGCGCCGTCCACGTCGAACTCGGCGAGCTCGCGGCCGTCGGGCGCGCGGACGTGCAGCGCATCGTCCTCGTCGATCTCGAGCACCGCGACGCCGCCCTCGGTCATGCGGTCACCCTCGATGCGAGGCGCGAGATCCTCGCCGTCGAGCGTCATCGATCCGTCGGGCGCGAGGGTCGCGAACGCCTCGCCGTCGCGCATGAGCCTGCCGTCGGCGTCCAGCGTGCCGAGCGACTCGCGGTCGATGGTGAGCGCGCCCTCGGCCGAGAACGCGAGGACCGAGTCGTTCGCGAAGGTGATCGACCAGGGTGCGCGCGAGACCGCGATCGCCGTCGGGGGCGCGACGGTCGTGCTCTCGGTCGCGTGGGGCGCAGCACCGCCGCACGCCGCGAGGCAGACGCCGAGGACGAGCGCGAGGCGAGACACACGAGCTTCAACCACCGATGTTCTCCAGCTTGCGCACCAGCTTCTCGTCGGGCGGAGGCAGCGGGTAGCGACGAAGCTCGCTCGGCAGCACCCACGCGTGATCCGCGACGCCGATGTGCTGCACGTCCGCTCGCGCGCCCAGCCGACACGCATAGAAGAGGAGCAGCACGTCTTTGCTCGGCTTGCCTTCGGTCGCCGGGTAGCGGTGAAAGGTCACGTCGAGGATGTCCTCGACCGACACGTCGATGGCGCACTCTTCGGCGCACTCGCGCGCCACGGCGGCTTCCGGATCTTCGCCGTCCTCGACCTTGCCGCCCGGCAGCTCCCACATCCCCGCGAGGTGCGCGCCCGCCATGCGACGCGTCAACAAGACGCGCCCAACGTGCCGAACCACGGCGGCGGCCACGATCACGGTGCTCATCGCCGGGGTTCTCGCATCGCGCTGCCGCGCCGCAACCCGCGCTATCCTTCCGGGCATGCGCCACGCGCTCGTCGTTCTCGCGCTCGTCGGATGCGCGCCGATGACGTCGCCGAGAGCCGACGCGGCTGCGATGAACGACGCTGCGAGCGCCGCGGACGCATGGGCGGCCGATGCCGCCATGACCGCCGACGCGGTCTCGCTCCAGCCCGACACCAACGACTCGTGCGTGGTGAGCGGGATCTCGGGTCACTGCATCACGACCGCGTCATGCGCCGCGATGACCGGCTACCAGTCCACCGCCGGCCACTGCGCGGGCGCGGCGGACATCCAGTGCTGCACGCTCACCCCCGACGTGGCGAGCAACCCGCCGATCCCCACCGGCTACAGGCTGATGATGCAGTCCGAGGTCACCTCCGCGATGACCGCGTGGGCCGTGGCGATCCTCCACGACCCGACGACCTATCCGATGTTCTCCACGACCACGATGACGTTCGGAATGCAGCCGGTGCTGGCGCGCGTCGAGTGGCATCCCCCCGACTTCAACAACATGACCGTGCACCGCGGCGTCACGCTCTACGTGCCCGGCTGACGGTGCGCCGCGATCCTGACCTCTCTCTTGACGCGTGGTAGGCCTCGCGCATGCCCACGCAGTTCAAGCTCGCGGTGCTCGGCGCTACAGGAGCGGTCGGTGAGACGATGCTCCGCGTGCTGCACGAGCGTCGGTTTCCCGCGAGCGACGTGATCGCGCTCGCATCAGCGGCGAGCGCGGGACGAAAGGTCCGCTTCGGGGACGGTGAGCTCGTCGTTCGACCTGTCTCGGCCGATGCGTTCTCGGGCGTCGACCTCGCGCTCTTCTCGGCGGGCTCTGCGCCGAGCAAGGAGTGGGCGCCGATCGCCGCGAGGGCGGGCGCGCTCGTGGTCGACAACTCGTCGGCGTGGCGGATGGATCCGGACGTGCCGCTCTGCGTGCCCGAGGTGAACCTCGCCGCCGCGCGAAACCCGAAGAAGGGCATCGTCGCGAACCCGAACTGCTCGACGATTCAGATGGTGGTGGCGCTCAAGCCGATTCACGATCTCTCGCGCATCCGGCGCATCGTGGTCTCGACGTACCAGGCGATCAGCGGCGCGGGTGCGAAGGCAGTCGAGGCCTTCCGCGCGCAAGCGAGTGCGTTCGCGTCTGGCGAGACGATCGTCCACGGCCCGCTCGGCGGCCAGCTCGCCGGCAGCTTGCTGATGGAGTGGAAGCGCGACGCCGCGACCGGCTACCAGGAAGAAGAGCTGAAGATGATCCACGAGACGCGAAAGATCTTCGGCGATCAGGAGATCCGCGTCTCGCCGACGACCGTCCGCGTTCCGGTGATCAACGGACACAGCGAGTCGATCGCGATCGAAGCGAGCCGCGCGCTGACCGTCGCCGAGGTGCGCGAGGCGCTGTCGAGAGCGCCAGGCGTGACGCTCGTCGAACGATACCCCACGCCGCTCGACGCTGACGGTAAGGACGACGTCTTCGTGGGACGCGTCCGTGAAGATCTCGGCAACCCGGGCGGGATCATGCTCTGGGTCGTCAGTGACAACGTGCGCAAGGGCGCCGCGACGAACGCAGTGCAGATCGCCGAAAGGCTCCTGGTCGGGTGAGCGACGCCGTATGACGATTCGTCACGCACGCGAGCACGCGCAGGGTCGGTCGTGCCAGAATGACGGGATGGGATGTGCTACGGGACCGAGATTACCCGCTGCCGTAACCGGCCAGCGACAATCCTGACCTGGAACGACGCTTGCTCACCACCGCTTCCATGCTCCGCCGCGCTCGCCGACCCGCCGCGCTCTTCGCGATCGCGGTCGCCCTCTGTGCCGTCCCATCGTCTGCCCTGGCGGCCCTGATGGCGTCGGTGCTGGCGTTCGGCACGCACGCGACCCCGGTCAACTTCATGACCCAGCCGCTCGGCCTCAACGACTGCGGGAACGCCGTCCACATCCAGTTCACCGGCATCACGTCGATGGGAACCACGGCGCAGGTGATCGATGTCTGGCGAGCTGCGGCCGCGACGACCATGTGTCCGACGGGCGCGCTCGCGCGGACGGGGACGGCGCAGGTCTGCTTCCCGATCAACGTCTCGGCTGGGAACACGGTCACGAACCTCACGCAGTTCAACTTGGGCGTCACGCCGTCCGAGCTCTTCGGGCCGGTCCCAGGCAATCTCGCGGCGGTCGACCCCTGCACGACGCCCGTCACGACCACGCAGTACTTTTTCTTCGCACAGACCGGCAACGCGGGGGACACGTCGACGATGTGGCCCGCCGGGACGTACCTGGTGATGCCCATCGCGGTGGACACTCAGCGGCCCACCGCTCCCGTGCTGAACGGCCCGGCTGCTGGCGACACTTCCGTCGCGCTCTCGTGGACCACGGGCGAGACCGGGACGATCGGCAGCGAGCGTGTCTACTTCGATCCCGCCGGCTGCTCGGGCGGCGGCGACGGAGGCACGGGCTCGTCATCGGTCCTGATGGCTGGCGCGCCCCCCCCCACCTCAGCGCTGGTCCACACGGTGCCGTCGCTCGGCACGTCCGGAAGCGTTCCCACCAGCGCACTGACTGGCTGGGCCTCCGGTACGTACGGACAGTCCGGCGCCATCGCAATCACGGTGCTCGATAGTGCTGGGAACGAGAGCATGCTCTCCAACGTGATCTGTGTTCAGCACGTGCGGGTCACGGGCTTCTGGGAGCAGTACTGCGCGGAGCACGGGATGACGACGGCGCAGTGCACGAGCAACTATCACGGATGCTCGGTGGGCGTTCCGAGCCGGCGGCTGGATCTCGGCGCTCTGGGATTGCTCGGCGCCGCGCTCGGCCTCCTGGTCGCGCGCGGAACCCGCCGGAGGGCGCGATGAAGGTCCTCACGGCCGCGCTCACCGTGGCCTCCGTTCTCGCGATGGCGTCGGTCGTCGAGGCGCAGCCGCAGCGCTCCGAGGGGGTTCACACGCGCTTCGACACGCCGGCTTTCGGGACCGAGTGGTCGAGGATTCCGCAGTACCATCCGAGCTCGGAGAACTTCACGCTCGAGCTGCGCGCGGGCACGTACCAGCCGGACTTCGGAGCGGCCGGTAGCGCGTTCCGCGGTGACCTCGGCCCCATGGTCGGCGCGGAGCTCGACGTCCACGTCGTGCGCATCCCGTACTTCGGTGTGCTCGCGTTCGGCGCAGCGTTCGGCTGGGCGGAGTGGTCGGGTCCCGCCACCGCGGCCTCTTCCACCAGCGCCAACGTGGGCAACACCGGCTTGAGCCTCGTGAACTTCACGCTGCTCGCGGCGCTCCGCATCGACGGGCTCGCGCACTACGCGAACGTCCCGCTGGTCTTCACGCCGAAGATCGGACTCGACGGCGGCTACTGGCAGACCGGTGTCTCGGGCGGTTCGACCGTCGACGGCTTCACGGCGGGCGTCCACTGGGGCCTGCAGGTCGCGCTCGAGCTCGACTTCCTCGATCCGCGCGCGGCGCATCGTCTCGACAACGCGTGGGGCATCAACCACTCGTGCATCTTCTTCGAGGTCTACGGCGCGCAGATCGGGCCCTTCTCGAGCCACATGCTGAACCTCGGCACGCCGATCACCTGGGCCGCGGGCCTGGGCTTCACGTTCTGATCGTCGGGTGGCGGCTCCGGACGAGGCGATCTGTTTGATCGTCAGCTACGACGGCGCCGCGTTCGCGGGCTACGCGCGCCAGCCCGAGCAGCGGACGGTGCAAGGCGTTCTCGAGGCGGCGGTCAGCGGGATGAACGGCGTACCCACGGACGTACGCGCGGCGGGTCGAACCGATGCGGGCGTGCACGCGATGGCGCAGCGTGTTGCGTTCGATCCGAGCCGCGAGATCCCGGTGCGAGGCTGGGTGAAAGGGTTGAACGCGTCGCTCCCCGAGGATCTCGTGGTCCTCGACGCCGACGTGCGCGCGCGTGGCTACAACCCGCGCTTCGACGCCGTGGACAAGACGTATCGCTACCTCCTGCAAGTGCGCGAGCACCGCGATCCGCTCTGGCGCGCGCGCGCGTGGTGGCTCGGCGCAGGGCGACAACGGCGCGAGGGCGGGCTCGATCTCGACGCGATGCGGGCTGCGGCCGGCTCGTGGATCGGCTCGCACGACTTCCGGGCGTTCCGCGCGGCCGACGACGACCGCGAGCAGAGCGTTCGAACGATGTTGGCGATCGACGTCATCGAGGGCTGGGCCAACGAGCCGTCACTTCTCGCCATCGAGGTCACGGGCTCCGCGTTCATGAAGAACATGGTGCGGATCATGGCCGGCACGCTCGTGGAGGTCGGTCGCGGCAAGCTCTCCGTCGCGGATGCGGCCGCACTCGTGGTACCAGGCGCGCGTCGCGAGGACGCCGGAACCACCGCGCCGGCGCATGGCCTGACACTCGTTCAGGTACGCCTCGGCCGCGGGGCACAAACGCCCGCTTGACGAAGGCCCCGCCCTGAATAACCTTCCGCTCCCTTTTCCGGCCTGCGTTTCGCGCGGCCTCGTTGGAACATCGGTACAAGCAAATGAATCAGCACCCCGGCCTCATCGGCAAGAAGCTCGGAACCACGCAGATCTTCGAGGATGACGGCAACGTCACGCGCGTCACCGTCGTCGAGGTCGGGCCCTGCACCGTGCTCGGCAAGCGCACCGAGGACAAGGACGGCTACTCGGCCCTCGTGCTCGGCTTCGGCTTGCGCAAAGAGAAGGGCGTGAACAAGGCGGACGCGGGCTTCTTCAAGAAGATCGGCGTCAAGCCCCAGGCGCACGTGAAGGAGCTTCGTCTCCCGGTGGCCGAGGTCCAGAAGCACGAGATCGGCGCCGTGATCAAGCCGTCGGACGTGTTCGAGGTCGGCCAGAAGGTCGACGTCGCAGGCAAGACGATCGGTCGCGGCTTCACGGGCGTCATGGTCCGCTGGAACTTCCGCGGCTCGGCCTCGGCGACGCACGGCACGCACGAGTATCAGCGTCACGGCGGCGCGATCGGCACCAACATGACGCCGGGCCGCACGCTCGCGAACCTCAAGATGCCCGGTCAGTACGGCAACGAGAACGTGACCATCCAGAACCTCAAGGTCGCGCGCGTGATGGACGACAAGAACCTGCTCCTCATCGAGGGCGCGGTGCCGGGTGGTCGTCATGCGATCGTGACCGTGCGCGGCGCGGTCAAGAAGAACGGCGGCAAGAAGAAGAAGGCCTGAGCGTTTCGCGCCTGGTCTGACTGACGCCTCGGCGGCCTTCGGCTTCCGAGGCGTTCGCTCTTCTGGAGAAGCATGAACAAGCGACCGCAAGATCACTTCGGGCGCCGCGCGCGCAAAGAAGGCTTCGCGGCGCGCTCCGTGTTCAAGCTCGAGGAGATTGATCGACGCATGAAGCTCCTCGCGCCGGGAAAGCGCGTGCTGGATCTCGGCGCGTTCCCTGGCAGCTGGACGAGCTACGCCGCGCAGAAGGTGGGCGAGCGCGGAAGGGTGCTCGGCATCGACCTGACGGAGTACCGCGGTGCGCTGCCGCCCTGGGCCGAGATCCGCATGGGCGACGCGCTCACGCTGGACCTGGCGACCGAGCACGGTCCCGGCTCGTTCGACGTGGTGCTCAGCGACATGGCGCCTTCGACGACCGGGCATCGCTTCGTCGATCAGACGCGGAGCTACGAGCTGTTCGCGAAGGCGCTCACGGTGGCCGCGGCGGTGCTGCCGGCGGGCGGACACTTCGTCGGCAAGATCTTTCTCGGGCCCGACTTCGAGCAGGCCAAGAAGGACGTCGCGCGCGTCTTCGAGGAGACCAAGATCGTGAAGCCGCCCGCGAGTCGCACCGAGAGCTACGAGACGTTCCTCGTCGGGCTCCGACGCCGCGGGACGATCACGCCCGGCTGACGCGCTTCCAGAGCGGGAGGCGAACGTCGGAAGCTGCCTGGTAGAACACGTCGAGCTCCGCGAACGCCGACAGAGCGGAGGCCGGATCCAACCCACCGGGCCCGTACTTCGGATCGAGCTCGAAGGCGTCGAAGCCGCAGCGATGCATGAAGAGCAGGTTGTCGCGCAGCACGTTGCCCACCGCACGCAGCTCGCCCGTGAACCCGTGACGCTCGCGCAGCAGGCGCCCGAGGGAGTAGCCGCGACCATCGACGTGCTTGGGAAACTCGATCGCGACGAGCGAGAGCCTCGGCAAGAGCGGCAGGAGCGGGTCGAGGCCGCGGTCGTTGGGGAGCCGCACACCCGTGCGCCCGGATCGTGCGCAGATCGACGGCTCCGACTCTGCGCGCGCAAGTGGCACGATCACGTCGGCACCCTCGGGAACCGGGCCGTCCGTCACCGCGAGCCACGGGTCCGCGTCATCGATCGCGTACGTCGGGCCTCCGCTACTCCGCGGCTTGCGTATGAGCACCATAGACCGCTTCCTTGAAGGGCTCGTTTCCGACTCGGTGGAACGCCTGGATGAACGTCTCTTCGTCGTCGCGTCGAAGGGCCACGTAGGCGCGAACGATCCGCTCGATCGCGGGGGCGACCTCGCTCGCCGAGAGCGCGCGCCCGAGGATGCGTCCGAGCGCAGCATCTGCACCGCCGACGCCAGCCCCGCCCGAGCCGCCGAGCATCACCTGGTAGTATTCCTCGCCCTGCTTGTCGATCCCGAGGATGCCGATGTTGCCGACGTGATGATGACCGCACGCGTTGATGCAGCCCGAGATGTTGAGCGTCAGCGGGCCGACGTCGAACACCCAGTCGAGATCGTCGAAGCGCTTGGTGATGTCGTCCGCGATGGGGATCGAGCGCGCGTTCGCGAGGTCGCAGTAGTCGAGCCCCGGGCACGCGATCATGTCGGTGATGCGGTTCACGTTCGGCGTCGCGAACCCTAGGGCGTCCAGCGCCGCGTACACCTCGCGCAGATCGCGGATGGCCACGTCGGTGAGCACGAGGTTCTGCCGATGGGTGACCACGATGCGACCGAGCGAGAAGCGATCCGCCAGCTCGGCCACCGCGTCCATCTGATCGGACGTGACGTCGCCCGGCGGTGCGAGCTTGCTCTTCAGCGAGAGGTGAACGATCGCGTAGCCGGGCACGCGATGCGGCGTGATGTTGCCCTTCACCCAGCGCGCGAGCTCGCGATCCTTGCCGAGGAGGAGTGAGTCGAGCGACGTCGCGCCCTGCGTGTTTGCCTCGTACGTGGGTGGCGCGAAGTAGTGCTTCATGCGCGCCACCTCGGCCGCGTCGAGCACCAGCGCGGGATCGTCCTTGATCCGCGCGTGCTCCTCCTCGACGCGCTTCTTGAACTCGTCGACGCCGAGCTCCTTCACGAGCACCTTGATGCGCGCCTTGTACTTGTTGTCGCGCCTTCCCTCGAGGTTGTAGACGCGAAGAACGGCCTCCGTGTAGCTCAGCAGATCGCGCTCGGGCACGAACGCACGAAGGCGCTCGGCCAAGAGCGGCGTGCGCCCCTGTCCGCCGCCTGCGAAGTAGTCGAAGCCGATCTCGCCCGCCTCGTTGCGGAGCACGCGAATTCCGATGTCGTGCACGGCGATGGCCGCGCGGTCCTCGGGCGCGCCCGTGAGTGCGAGCTTGAACTTGCGGGGAAGGGCGGCGAGCTCCGGATGGAACGTCGACCACTGCCGGAGAATCTCGCAGTAGGGCCGAGGATCGATCTCTTCATCTGCCGCAACGCCCGCGAACGGATCGGCGCTGATGTTGCGGATGCAGTTCCCGCTGGTCTGGATCGCGTGCATCTCGACGGAGGCGAGCTCGTCGAGGATCGTCGGCACGTCCTCGAGGTTCGGCCAGTTGAGCTGCAGGTTCTGGCGCGTCGTGAAGTGCGCGTAGCTTCGATCGAAGCGCCGCGTGATGTCGGCGAGCTTCCGAAGCTGCGTGCTCGAGAGCAGCCCGTAGGGAATCGCGATGCGCAGCATGTACGCGTGGAGCTGCAGGTAGAGCCCGTTCTGGAGCCGAAGCGGGCGGAACTCTTCCTCGGTGAGCTCGCCCGCAACGCGGCGCTGCACTTGATCGCGCAGCTGGGCGGCGCGCTCTCGCACCAGACGTCGATCGTGCTCGTCGTAGACGTACATCAGACGGGGTATCCCAGTCGCCGACGGGCATCGCCTGGGCCGAGCGCCCGCAGCCGCTCGCGCGCCGAGAGCTCGCGCTCGCCGCTCGTGCTCACCATTGCCTCGATGGCGTACGCACCGCACACGTCGCGCTCGCGCGTCTTGGCCCATGCGATCCAGCGGTCGCGCTCTGCCGGATCACGCGTCACGAGGCCCTCGGCGTAGAGCTCGGACCAGCGCTCTTCGCTCGCGAGATAGACCACCCGTCCGTCGCTGAGTCGATTGGCCGTCACGAGGAACTCGGTCTGTTTGGCCGCCATCTCGAGATTCTCCCACCGGAAAACCGTAGTACATCATACGGGCCTCGCTCGAGAGCGCAAGCGCGTCTCGTGCTTGACGGTCCGGATCGCCCAGCGTAGATA
>JAYVCF010000140.1:0-24303 GCA_043750095.1 Deltaproteobacteria bacterium | reverse complement strand
CTCGCGATCGCTGCGCTTCTCGTCTCGACGGCGTGCAGCACGCCGATCACGCCTGCCGACGCGGGCAGTGACACATCGGCCGCGATCGATGCAGGCGTCCACGGCATCCACTGGGCGCTCGGTCCTCCGCTCCCCGAGCCGCTCGCCTACGCGACCGCGCAGATCTTCCCGGTGTCGACCGAGCTCTACGTGTACGTCTTCGGCGGATCGAGCGCGACGCGTGGCTCGCTCGGAACGTTCTCGAGCGCGGTGTACCGCAGCCGCATCGGCGCGGGCGGCGTGCTCTCTGCGTGGGAGCGCATCGGCGACATCGCGCCCGCCGGAACCCCCCAGGGCATGGTCGGCCACGCGAGCCTGCCCATCAACGATGCGATGGGAAACCCTGGCGCGGCGATCGCCGGAGGCGGATCGAGGATGGGCGCGCTGCCCGTGGTGCTGGTGATCTACTGCGATCCGCACGACGGACATCTCTTCGACTGGAGCCGCTTTCCGCCCATGCTCACGCAGGGCCAGTCGTTCGGCGTGTTCGCGCCCTTCGACCCCTTCGACTACGCGCTGGTCGGAGGCATCGTCAACGACCTGCCCAGCGCGCGCGTGGTGATCGCGCCCATTCGGAACGCTGCGACCTCGCCCGCCTGGCTCGACGGCCCGAGCCTTCCTGCGCCCCGCGCACGACACGCCTGGTTCAGTTTCGCTCGGCAGGTGTACTTGCTCGGCGGCGAGAACAACGACGGAACGCTCTCCGACGTGATCCGCACCACGCGCAACGCCACCGACGACGTGATCGGCTGGGAGACCGTCGGCACGATCGAGCGAGCCCCCGTCACGCACGCGAGCTTCGTCTACGCCCACGACGCGTACCTCGTGGGCGGGATCGACGGCACGACGTTCGACGGCGCGGCCAGCGCGCGGGTCCGACGCGCTCCCATCGACACGAGCGGTCACGTCGGTACCTTCGTCGACGCGCCGGAGATGCTTCCGATTCCCCTCGCCGCGAGCGCCTACGCGACGGACTTCGACCACTACTTCTTGATCGGCGGCATGAGCGCGCCCGATCTCACCGCGACCGACGCCGTGCTGATCGGAACGGCCTACTGATCCTCGTCGGAGTCGATCGGCGAGCGCGCGTCGAGGTCTGCGCGCGCGGGGCCCAGGCCGCGCACGTCGGTCGTGCCGAGCTTTCGCGCGCCGTACGCGACCAAGCCCGTGCCGAGCGCGGCCACGAACACACCGAGGCCGGGCGTGACGTTCATCGCGTGCGCGCCCGCGCGGGCGGACTCCGATGCCGCCCCCTCGAGAACGCGGAAGTACGAGTAGCCGATGGCGAAGAGCGGCGCGAGACCGAGCAGCATCACCGAGAGCCGCGCACCGCGCATCTTCGCGAGCGAGCGACGACGCACCAGGATCGCGATCAGCACGACGCCGACGAAGGGCACCGTCCAGAGGTTCGGCGCACGGCCGCTCGCGGCCTCGAAGCCCGAGAAGCCCGACGCGTCGCCTTGAACGGTGATGTCGACGAAGGTCATGGCGAACGCGGCGAGGAACGTGAGCGCGCCCGCCACCACGAAGCCTCGGCCGAAGCGCCCGTCGAACGTCGAGACGTCTTCGTCGTCGCGCGGGAGCTCGTGCGCGAGATCCTCCGCCGTCTTCGGGAGCGCGTCGAAGCTGACGAGCGCGAGATCGTGCTCGGGGCAGCGGGCCTCGCCCTCGAAGCACTCGCGGCAGAACGGGCAGAACAGGATACGCGCGTCGTCGGTCATGTTCGGGGCATCGAGCGTGAGTAGAGCGTCCATGCCATGCGGACATCCGCCAGCCCCGGAGGTTCCTTCCGCGGCCCAGCGGGGCTATATCAGTCGCCGCGAGGTGTTGCATGGACCGTGGACGACCAGAGAATCCTCCCGACATCACGATCAAGGCCAAAGACGAGGTCGCCAAGGGGCGCTTCTCCAACCTCGCGCAGGTGGGAAGCTCGGTGGACAGCTTCGTCCTCGACTTCGCGTTCGTACAGGGGCGCGCCGGGTGGCTCCTCTCGCGCATTCTCCTCTCGCCGCAGCACGCCAAGCGATTTCACATCGCTCTCGGTGAGACGCTCGCGCGCTACGAGGAGCGCTTCGGGACGGTCGACTCGGGCCCCACGCTCCAGTAGGTCGCTCCGGTCGAGATCAGGGCGTCGTGATCAGCACGCTGGTCGCCTCGTTCTCGAGCAGTACGCTCTGCACCACGGGAACGCCGTGGCCGGGTCGGCTCGCGCGAACCTCGACCGTCTGACCCACGAGAAAGCCAGACACGTCGACCGGCGCTGCTCCCCGCGGGCTGCCACCCACCAGCACCTGACCGCCGGGCGGCGAGGTGTCCACGTGGAGCGACGCGGGCAGCGCGGCGAGGATCGCGGACTGTTGCACGAGCCCGTTCTGCGCTTGGATCACCGCGCGCCATGGCTGGTACCCGGCGTGCAGCACGCGCAGCTCGTACGCGTGCCCCACCTCGATGCCCTCGGTGATGCGCACGGGCGTGGTGCCGAGGCTCCGACCATCCATCGACACATCCGCGCCGGGCGGCGTGGACACGATCATGATCTCGGGCGGCGGCGCGCTCGGGATCACGAAGAACGCGATGATCACCGCGACCGCGGTCAAGAGCAGGGCGCCGAGCAGGAACGCGGGCGCGCGGCTCGCGCCGGAGCCGCGGAGATCGGCGGGGAGGTGAATCGCCGGCGGTGGAGGCGCGAACGGGTCGCTGCCGCGCGGCACCGTCGGCTGCTCCGGCGAGTTGAAGGGATCGTTCAGCGCGCGCGTCGGCTGCGCATAGGTCGGGAGCGCCGTAGGCCACGCGCCTTGTTGCCATCCCGGTGGCGGCTGCGAGAAATTCCCCGGGACGGTCTGTCCGGGCGGTGGTGCGTTGCGCTGCGCGCCCGGCTGCGGCTGCGCGAGTGCGCGCGCGATCGGCTCCGCCTCTCGCGTCGAGATGGGGATCGTCCGATCGTCGCTCGGTGGCGGCATGCGGAGCGGCCGCGGCTGCTGGTTCGTGGGCGGCTCGGGTGAGCTGTCGTGCTCGGGCGAGTTGTACGTCTCGAGGATCTGCTGATGCGGTTGCGCGGCGGGAGCGCGCGAGGCGGGCGCCTGCTTCTGCGACCACGCGGCGCGGCTTGGCGGCGGCGGCACGGAGCCGGGGCGCACGACTGCCGCGGGCTTCTGCGCGTCGCCCTGCTTGACCCAGCTGGCGTTCACGCGACCGCGCGCGCTCTCCACCACCTGCTGGCCCGCGATCGCTTGCTGTACTTGTTTGTAGATTCCTGCCGAGTCGACGACGGTCGAGTCCTCGAAGTCCTCGTCGGGTGGCGCCTGCCGCTTGTCGCGCAGGTGCGTCGGATCTTCCCAGTGCTCGGCGCTCGGCGTCTGATCCGTGGGCTCGTGCTTCGGTGTCAGCGGGTTGGTGGTGACCGCGTCCCTCGTCTGCTCGGCCGCGCTCGGCTGAGGCAAGGGCGCGGTCTCTCTCGCGCCCGCGGCCTTCGGTCGAAAGGTCGCGCGTTCCGGCGCGACGAGCTGCGGAGGTGGGAGCGCCTCTGCGGCGGCCTTCGCGACCTCGCGGAGCTTCCGATACGGGAGCACGTCGTGCCGGGTGACGTCCTCACCATCCTCGGCGCCGAGATCCGAGAGCGACGCGATCTGCATCAGTGGCTTCGGCGCGATCTGCGGCGCGGGAATCGAGCTCGGGATCACGCTGATCGCCGACGAGGGGATGTCGACGAGCCCGCTCGATCGCGCGTTCTCGCTGGGGAAGAGCGCCAGCATCAGATCGCCCAGGCGCGTGGCGTTGAACGTCGGACTGTTCGTGTAGAGCCACTGCGTCAGCGCGTGCCCGAACTCCTGCGCCGACTGGTAGCGATCTCCGGGCTCTTTGCGCAGCGCGCCCATCACGACGTCGCTCAGGCTCTTGGGGATGCTCGGTCGCCGCTTCTCGGGCGGCGCGATCTCGGCCTTGCGCACCTTGTCGAGGAGCAGCGGGATGTTGTCGTCGTTGTAGAGCATGCGACCGGTGAGGAGCTCGTAGAGCACGACGCCGGTCGAGAAGATGTCGGAGCGATGGTCCATGGGATCGCCCCACGCCTGCTCCGGGCTCATGTAGTAGTACTTGCCCTTGATGACGCCGGCCTCGGTGTGCTCGCTGCGCGACGCCGCTTTCGCGATCCCGAAGTCGACGATCTTCACCTCGCCCGCGAAGCTGATGAGGATGTTCTGCGGGGAGATGTCGCGGTGCACGATGCCGAGCGGCTGCTGCGTGCTGGGGTCGCGCTTTCGGTGCGCGTAGTCGAGCCCGTTGCACATCTCGCTCACGATGAACGCGCACGTGTCGACGGGCAGGGCCTTCTTCGCGTCCGCGCACTTGCGCATCACGCGGTAGGCGTCGGCGCCCTCGATGAGCTCCATCGCGATGTAGTAGACGTCGTCGATCGCGCCGAGATCGAACGTCTGCGCGATGTTCACGTGGTTGAGGAGGACCGAGATCTTGGCCTCCTCGACGAGCATCTTCACGAAGTGCTCGTCCTCGGAGTAGCGCGGGTGGATCACCTTGATGGCGACGAGCTTCTCGAAGCCGCCGATGCCCTTGGTCTTGCCGACGTACACCTCCGCCATCCCACCGACGGCGAGTCGGCGCATGAGCGTGTAGGGCCCGAAAGGCCGCGGCAGGTCGAGGTTTTCGTCGATGGCCAAAGGGACGGGCCGAGTGTGGGCGGTTACCGCCCCACCAAAGTCAGCATAACCCACCTCCCCTCGTCCGCGCTTGATCTCGGCAAGGGAAGGGCCCAGATCGGGCGCATGCCTTCCGAGCGCCCGCGCGTGAACCCTCTCGACGTCGTCGACCCGCAGCGCCTGCGCGAGGTGGGCTTGTTCGGTGGCCTCGACGACGAGACGCTGAACATCCTCGCGCGCGAGCTGCCGCAGCTTCGCGTGCAGGTCGCCGAGCGCGTGGTGAACGAGGGTGACCCGGCGCGCGAGATGTTCGTGGTGCTCGACGGCGAGCTCGAGGTGTTGAAGAAGAGCACGGGGCAGGCGGGCGAGGTCCGCGTCGCCGTGCTGGGCCCGGCGGGCTGGTTCGGCGAGATGTCCATCCTCGACGTGCAGCCGCGATCGGCGAGCGTCCGCGCGCTCGCGCCGAGCCGCCTCCTGCGCGTGAGCGCAGAGAACGTCGACAGGCTGCTCTACCGCCGCGACCTCAAGGCGTACTCGCTCTTCGTGATGAACATCGCGCGCGAGCTCTCGCGCCGGCTCCGCGTGGCGGATGGGATCCTGGCCCAGTTCATGGGCTCGATCTCCGAGACCTACGTTCCGAAGTCCCGAAACGGCGGGTGATCACGACCGGAGTCGTCCGCGAAGCGGACGCGACACAATTGTGTCGGCCCGGCGAGCCGGGCACTCCTGTCGTGATGCCTACATCGCCATCTCGGCCTTGTACTTCGACTCCTCGCGATCTTTGATCGCTTCGAGGATCATCGTCGCGGTCTCCTCGATCGCGCGACCGCTCACGTCGATCACCATCCAGCTCGGGTGCGCGGCGAAGAGCTCGTCGGCGAAGTCGAGCTCGGCGCGGACGTGATCGCGTAGCCCATACGACGCGTCGGCCGGCATGCCGAGCTGCGAGAGGCGCGAGCGGCGGATCTCGAGCAGCTGATCGACGCCGATCGTGAGCGCGACGACCTTCTCCGGCGGCAGATCGTGGATCTCGACCGGCGGCGGAACGCCGAGGACCAGCGGGACGTTCGCGACGCGCAGGCCACGGCCAGCGAGGTAGGTCGAGAGCGGCGTCTTGCTGGTGCGACTGACTCCGACGAGCACGAGGTCCGCCTTGCGGAAGTTGCGCGGCTCCTTGCCGTCGTCGCTCTTCACGGCGAACTCGATGGCCTCGACGCGACGGAAGTACTCCTCCGAGAGCGGCATCGTCGCCGACGGCTGGTTGAGCGGCTGGGCCTCGATGTAGCCGCCGACCTTGTGGATGAGTGTGCCGATGACGTCGACCGCCTCGACCTTCTCGCGCGCGGCGATCTCGTGGAACTTCTCGCGCATCTCGGGCGCGACGAGCGTGAACACGACCATCGCGCCCGCCTCGCCCGCCTTGCGCAGCACGTCCGTGGCCGCGGCCTCGTCGCGCACGCGCGTGAACAAGCGCAGTCGCACACGGTGGTGCGGGAACTGGAGCAGGGCCGCGCGCACCACGCGCTCTGCGGTCTCGCCGGTCGAGTCGCTGACCACGAAGATCTGTGGGTTCTGCGGGTCCATCGCTTCGTCGTACCACGAAACGAAAAGAGCCCGCGCTCGTCGTGAGACGCGGGCTCCGTTCGGACTCGATCGAGGCGGTTCTATGCGCGAGAGACCGACCCGCTGCGGCCGAGCTTGCGGCGCGCCATGCGGTTCACGCGGCGGCGGTTCTTCGCCTTGTGCTTGGCGTTCTTGCGGCTCCCGCGCGTGCGGTCCTTCTTGCGCGGGTTCTTCGAGATGACGAGGTACATGAGAGATCCTTCTCTGAAATCCTGCTCCGAATGGAGCGCGCCTACATAAACGACGACGCCCGAGGCGGCAAGCGCTCCGGGCGTCGTCAGGGTCAGCGAGGCCGGATGGCGGCCTCGCCATCGTGGATCACATCGCCGGGGGCGCGACCTCGACACAGAAGTGAAGCGCGGTGTCGCAGGTCTGGTCGGCCGGACACTCCATGCCCGCGTCCGTACCGGCCGTGCCGCCCGTGCAGGGACGGCGGCAGAGGCCCGTGAGCACGCCGGTGGTGATGCAGACCGAGCCGCTCGGGTACGCCGAGCAGTCCGCCGTCGTCGTGCAGGGGTTCACGCAGTGGCCGTCGCCCGCGAATTCGCGGCGGATGGCGCCGGTCGAGTTGCGGGGCGTCGAGAGCGTCTCGTCGCAGACCTGCGCGGTCGCACAGTCCATCTGCACGGCCGGGAGGCTGCGCGTGTTGGTGGCGCCGCAGAACGCGCCGAGCGGTCGGCACTGGCCGAAGCTGGAGGCCGACGAGCTCGCGTCGGGCTCGCACCACTGGCTGGTGAGGCACTCGCCCGCGGGAGCGGTCGTGCCGGTCGCGGTGCCGACCATGCGGAGGTGCGTGCACTTGGGCACGCAGCGACCGGGGTTCGAGACCGGGTTGCCCATGGCGTCCATCGTCGTGGTGTCCGTGCAGGCCTCCGACGGGATGCACTGGTCGTCCGAGGCGCACTGCGCGATGCAGTAGCCCATGTGCCCGCCGATCGGGAACGGCATGGTGTGCGCCGCGTCCTGCCACAGGATGTTGCAGACGCCGCCGGGCCCGCAGTCGGTCGACGTGTTGCAGCCGAAGATGCAGAGCGTGGTGGGGTGCGCCGTTCCGTTCGTCGGCAGACAGACGCCTGCCGTGCCCGAGGTACCGCCGCAGCCACCGGTCATCATGCCGGCGTTCGCGCAGGTGAACTCGGCGCAGTGACCGGCGAAGCAGATGCCCCTGCCCGGCGCGCAGTCGTTCGTGCTCGTGCACGCGGTGCCGACCATCGCGCTTGCGGTGCCCGGGCCCGTCGGCTCGCAGCGACCGGTGGTGGTGTTGCAGGTGTTGGCAGTCCCGACGACGGTGACGACCTCACCATTGTAGGTGACGCCGTACTCCGTGTTGCACTCGTTGTTGGTGGTGCACGACTCGACGCAGTTGTTGCCGAACCGGTCACACGTCATGTCGCTCGGGCACTCGTCTCCGCGCGTGGCCGAGTCGAAGGTGCAGTTCAGTCGACAGACGCCGGTGTTGTTGCCGAAGGTCGGGGTCGCCCCGAGCACGCCGATGACGCCGCCGAACTGGGCGATGAGCGGCATCTGCGTCATGTTGGTGGTGCACATCGCGCACGCGCCGCACGTGTCCATCACCCCGGGGCTCGTGTCGCACTGCTGCAGGCACATGCCGCCGCCGGAGAAGGCGTTGAACGGCGCGGTCTGCGGCATCGTCGAGGTGTCGATCAGCTGATAGTCGGGGTGCGCCGGATCGACCAGGACGCCGGGGGCGATGCCATAGGCCATCTGGATGGTGCCTGCGGTCGGGAACTCGCCACACGTCGAGCCCATCACGCAGCGGGCCGCGCCCGTGCCGCCGCGACAGTGCGCGCCGATGCGGCCCGAGCCGCTACACGAGGGCATGCCCATGTCGATTCCGCCTGTGTCAGGGCGCGGACCCGTGTCGGCTCCGCCGTCCATGATGCAGATCGCCGTGGGGCAGCCAGTATCGTTGCCCATCACGACCGGACTGGGACAACCCGCGAGCCCGAGGGCGGCGAAAAGCACGAACGAAAGACGATTCCTCATCGATTCCTCCAAGTCGTCGCCGCGTGGGCGAACAAACCACTCACAAGCCCGAGAACCTTTGCCCAGAAAACACCGGGCCGTGAGGGCCCAGAAAAACAAAAACCTGGGCCCCGATCCGGAAGAACGGCGGCCCAGAAAAACGGCGTGCTGTAACTGCCCTACGCGAACGAGTCAAGGCTGCGACGTGACAGTGCCCGTCGCGCGACACGCCCCTCGACATCCGAGGGACGCGGCCGTGGGCGATGATGTGCACCATTCGCGCCACCCCGGATTCGGGCAAGCACCGCAGGGATCCAGGCCCTCACCACGACAAGCCCGCCGCGGGTGTCAGCCTCCTAACGGAGCGTCACGTCACGAACCGCGATCCGTGCGGCCGAGGATGCGCTGCAACGCCGCGACGTAGTCGGCCCGCGTCAGCAGGCCGCGATCGATCAGCGCGAGCAGCAGCGCCTCGTGCTTCTGGTCGGCGCTGGCCTCGCTCTCGAATAGATGCACGGGCTGCGTTCCGCCGCGGAACTGCTGCGTGCTCTCGGGCGCGATCGGCGCGCGCTCCGCGAGCGGCGCGTCACGCTCCATCTCGTCGGTTCGCGGAGGCTCCGATCGCCGACGCGCGCTTCCGCGCAGGACCTGCGTGGGCGATCCGCTCACCTCGCCGGGCTTTCCGTACTCGCGATCGAGCGCGCGGCGCACCGAGGACAACGTTCCCACCAGCGCGCGGACGGCGCGGCCGGTGGCCTCCGCGATCGCGCTCTGCCCCACGCGATCGAGCGGATCGGCGAAGGCGATCGAGAGCGTCCGGTTGGCATCGACGGCGACGGCGACGGCGAGGTGCGCGCGCGCGAGGCTCTCGGGCACCAGCCAGATCGCTTCGCGCTCCACGGTCCCGCGATCGAGATCGATGACGACCGATCCGGCCTCTCGCGCGAGCAGATCCGCGAGCGCCTCCTCGCCCAGCAGGCCGCGCTCGATCGTCCGAGCGACGGTCGGGTCGCTCTCGTCGTGCTCGAGGAGGCCCTCGCGCTTCAGCATCTCGGAGAGCCCAGAGGCCATCGCTCGACAAGACTACTACGTCGGTTCGCAGAGCATCAGGGCGTCGTGGCCTCGGTGGTGGCCGCGGTGGTGTCGGTGGTGGTGATCGGCAGCGTGAAGGCCCCGATGGGCAACGGCTGGGGCGGCACCTGCCAGTCGGGCGCGTCGGGGTCCACGCGATCGATCGAGAACGTGTGCGCTTGCCCGTCCGGGTAGCCGAGCTCGAGCACCAGCGAGTACCGATGCCCCGCCTTCAGGATGAAGCCCGCGCGTCGATCGGGCGAGAGCGGGATGCACGCCGCCGTTCGACGGCCGTCGCCGATGACGAGCACGCCCGTCACGTCGGCGGTGAACGCGTAGAACGCCTCGGTGCGCGGCGTGAAAGTGAACGTGCGGTCGACCGAGCCGACGGGCGCGCCGCAGACGTCGGGCTCGCTGCTCGTCGCGCCCGGAGAGAACAGCATCGGCTGGCCGACGCTGATCGCGCCTCCGCTGCTGACGGCGAGCGCGGTGAGCGAGTACGCGCCCGACTGACTCGCGTAGCCGCCCACGACGACGCGAACGATCGCGCCCTGGGTCAGCTCGATGGCGACGCGCGCGTGCGTCGTGCTCCCGAAGTCGTCGTTGCATCCGAGCGCGGTGCCGAGGTCGTCGAGCACGCCGAGGTACGCGTCGTAGCCGGAGTCCACCTGGAACACGAAGCTCCCGTCGGCCGGCGCGGTGAAGCGCCACTCCTGCATCGGGCTCGTCGGCGGGCAGCTGACGCCACCGATCGCGCTGAGCCCGCTGGTGGCGCCTTGCACCGATGCGCCGAGCGGGAGCTCTTGCGGAGGTGCCGCCGGTGTCACGGGCACGACCGTTCCGTCGGCGAGGGTGAGCGAGCCCGTCGCCCCGCCGCCCATGCTCGAGACCCACATCTCGTAGCCGCCCGAGCCGCCCGCGTAGCCGCCCTGCACCACGAGGACGCTCTGGCCCTCGCCGAGGGAGACCACGACCTCCGACTGGCGCGTGCTGCCGTGATCGTCGTTGCAGCCGAGCTCGTTCCCGTTCGCGTCGTACACGGCGAGCACGCCGTCGTAGTTGTTGGTGCTGGAGTCGAACGTGAACGTCGCCGAGTGCGGTGCGACGAAGACGTGATCGATCTGGGGTGAGCCCGCGGCGGCGCCGCAGCTGATCGCATGCCGGCTGCGGCCGCCCGCGGTGTTGCCCGACACGTGCGAGCTCTCGGTCAATGCGCCTGGCGGCCCGCGCGTCGCATCGGCGATGGTCGTGAACAAGAAGCCGCACCCCGGAAGGAGCGTCGTGAGCAGCGCGAGCGATGCGAGCGTGCGAGTCACCGCGTCAGTCTCCCAGCCGGAATCCCACGCCGAGCTCGATCCAGAACGCCGGCATGCGGTTCTCTTGATCGAGCCGGACGTGACCGACGGCGTACGCGCTGATCGCCCAGCGGTTGTCCCAGTACCAGTCGGCGGCCGCGCCCACGGTCACGAGCGCGCCCGGTGCGATCCGCGAGCCGAAGTGCTCGCTCGCCGAGGCCGTCGTCCCGTCGACGAGCACGACCTGACGCGGCAGCGTGGTCTGTTCCCACAGCGACGCGACCCACATCCCCGCGCCGGCCACGATCGACAGGCGCGCGCCGTACTGCTGCAGCACGCTGACGCGCGCGCGCAAGACGTCGGCCGCGAGGAGCCATTCCTGTCGGCGGCCGAGCTCGCTCCCGCCGTCGGAGCCGAACGCGAGCGAGACCGAGGGGCCGACCGAGATGCCGACCTGTGCGCTGCTGACGAGGATGTCGAGGTCGTACGCGACGAGCCAAGCTCCGTCGGGCTCGAGGCGTCCACCCACGTAGACCGCATCGCTCACGTTGTGGATCGAGGCTGTCTGCGCGGACGCGACGCGGGGCGAGGCCAGCGCGATGAGCGCGGCCGCCACGAGCCAGGACCGGAGTGCCCGGCAAAGCCGGGCCGACACAATTGTGTCGGGTCCGCTTTGCGGACCACTTCGGTCGAGCCAGGGGCCGTGAGCGCGAGAGAGCACGACGAAACGAGACGCGTGAGAGCGAGAGAAGGTCTCGCCGTCGGGCCTGTTTACGTGTGCGCCGCGCTCATTTCTTCCCTCGGACCTCGACGGCGCTGTGACTTCCCGTGACCTCTTCCCAGGTCGGCAGGAGCTGGTCCGGCGTCACGGTCAGCACGCGCAGGCGCATCACCACGCGCGTGACGCTGGAGGTCTGCGAGAAGCGAACGTGTCGGCCCTGTGCCTGCTCGAACACGGCCTCGGACCCCGGTCGCGGGAAGGGGTGCGAGAGCTCCATCGCGTCGCCCTCGCGGATCTGTCCGCCCACGAGGCGCGCGCCCCGAAGCGGATGATCGAGCAGGCTTCGCTTGGTCCCCTGATCGATGACGTCCACGCAGTGCAGGCGCGCGTCGAGCGCGTAGATGGTGTTGCGCGTCCAGATCTCGAGGAAGGTCCAGGGCGCATCGGGCAGCGGCGCCGAGCGCTTCTCGTAGACGAGATCGATGTCCACCGCAGGCGTCGAGACGCGCCTGGGCGCGTTCTGCGCCAAGGGCGCGAGGTGCGAGAGATCCGCGATGCCCGAGAGCGGCGCCGGCTCCATGCCGAGCACCTGGCCGGGCGGGCTCTCGTCGTCGACGCTGGCTGCGACGCGCGCGACCTCGAGCGGCGGCAGTGGATCGGACTGGCCGAACCCCGGCGTCGTCTGGGTCTTCTTGTGGCGCTTGTTGGTGTCCTTCGAGTCACCCATCGCGGCGCACCCTACCATGCGTCATAGTCGCGAATCGCGTGGAGCTGCCTCCTTACTTCCCGACGCGCGGGCACCTTCTTCTCTGCACGGGGCCGCGTTGCTCCCGGGTCGGCAGCGAGCGCTTGTTTCGCGAGGCGGAGGGCGCGCTGGAGCGTCGCCGACTCGCCTACTACAAGGAGGGCGGAACGGTCCGACTCAGCGAGGCCGGCTGTCTGGGTGCCTGCGGCCACGGCCCGACGCTCGCGTGTTATCGCAGCCTGTCGACGGGTGAACGCGGTCAGCTCGAGCAGGCGTGGTACTGCGCCGCGGATCTGCCGCTCGTGCTCCGCGTCGCGGAGAGCATCCAGAGCGAGCAGCCGCTGCCCGAGGATCGCCGCTACGATCGGTGATAGCGGGTACGCGTCAGCCGATCTTCTCCTCGAGGCGCGTGACGCGGCGATCGAGATCGGCGACCTGGTCGCGCTCCGAGCGACGCGCACCGAGCATGTCGCGAACCTCGGCCACGGCTCCCGCGAGGCCGGTGAGCGCGGTGGCCACTCGAAGCTCACCATGGACGAGGCGGCGCTCGACGCGCTCCATCCGCTCGTCGCCGCGCTCGATGCGCTGATCCATGCGCTCCATGCGCTGGTCCATACGCTCGATGCGCTGGTCCATGCCCGCGATCTGGCGGTGCATCTCCGTGAGTAACCGAACCGTCGTGCTCGGTGGCTTCATCGCTCCTCCATTTTGGCCATGTCTCGGCTGGCCGGCAAGACCTCGTGCACCTCGCGTTCCGGCCGTTCGTCGCCCGATTCCGCCAGGAACCTGGCCTGATCCCGCGGGGGTGGCGGCGGCTGGCGGCGGCGGGTGCGCGCTTGCGTGATAGGGTCGCTCCGTCGATGGCGGACGCGTCGCGATTCGGTCCTTACGCGCTCGTGCGCCGGCTCGGTCGCGGAGGGATGGCCGAGACCTTCGTGGCGACGCGGCTCGGACCGGAGGGGTTCGCGCAGGAGGTCTGCGTGAAGCGGATCCTCCCCGCGCTCGAGGAAGAACCGGGCTTCGTCACGCAGTTCGAAGAAGAGGCGCGCGTCTCGGCGAGCTTGCGGCACGGCAACGTCGTCACGGTCCTCGACTTCGGTGTCGTCGATGGGCTCCCGTATCTCGCGCTCGAGCTCGTCGACGGGCTCGATCTCTACGCGTTGATCGAGTGGCACGAGGAGAGACACGAGCGGATCACGTCGGGCCTCGCCGTCTACATCGCGCTCGAGATCGCGAGCGCCCTCGAGCACGCACACGGCAAGAAGCCTCGCGCGGTCGTGCACCGCGACATCTCCCCCTCGAACGTGCTCGTGTCGCGCGCGGGCGAGGTGAAGCTGAGCGACTTCGGGATCGCGAAGGTGCTTCGCGCCTCGCGCAAGGCCACGACCACCGGGGCGATCAAGGGAAAGATTCCCTACATGGCTCCCGAGTACGCGATGGAGGGGCGCTTCGATGCGCGCTGTGATCTCTTCGCGCTCGGCGTGATGCTCTACGAGGTGCTCGCGGGCAGGCGGCCCTACGAGGGGCGCACGGACATCGAGACGTTCACGTTGATCCAGGCGGGGCGTCGCACGCCGCTCGCCGAGCTCTGTCCGAGCGTGGTGCCCGCGTTCGTGGTGATCGTGGAGAAGCTGATCGATCCGCTTCCCGATCGGCGCTTCCAGTCGGCGAGCGAGCTGCTCGACGCGCTGATCGAGGTCGCGCCGCCACCGACCGCGAAGAAGATCCTCGGGGACCTGGTGAAGAAGATCGCGCCGACGCGAAGGAGCGACCCTTCCGTGCCCGCGATCGCGACCGAGCTGGCGAAGGGATCGGACTCGCCGCGCGCCTCGGGCGAGCCGACGCCGGCGCGGGCCTCCGATGCGACGCGCACGCGGGCGCCGGGCGGGCTCATCACCGATCGAACGCCGGAGCTGCGCTTTCCGTTGGGCGAGTCCGATCCCGCGACGACGCGCACCGCGCTCGGACAAGACATCCTCGATGCGCTCGCAGCCACCGTGCCCGAGGAGACGTCGTCGGTGGCGAAGGATCCGAGCGTGCGCGCGGCGTTCGAGGCATCGCAGCGGGCCCAAGTGCCGGAGACCCGGTCGCGCAGGCGCGGGCGAGGAGCGCTCATTGCCGGCGGGGTCGTCGCAGTGCTGATGATGGTGGTGGCGGCGGTGATCGTGGTTGCGTGGATGGGGATGCGTTAGAGCGAGCGCGCGGCCGCCGGGTCTATGCGATGCACGCGGCGCTGCCTCATGAAAGAGAGGTCGGTCAGTCCTGGAATCTCTTGCGAAGAATTCGAAAAATGATGCCAGGGCGGCGAGGCGTGATCGACGACGACTATTCTTGCCGGACGCATTGCCTCGCCCGAATTGCTACCGGGCGGGGGCCGTTGCCTCATCGAGATTGCTACCGGCGCGTTTGCGCCGGCGCAGAGGAGGCGACGATGGCGACGAAGATCAGCGTGGATGCTCGGCAGGAGTTGGTCGGCGCGATCGGCGCGCGCTATCGCGCGGGCTCGCGAGAGGAGAAGCTCCGCATCTTGGACGAGTTCGTCGCGGTCACCGGGTACCACCGCAAGCACTCGATCCGTCTCTTGAACACCGCCGCGCTCGTGATGGACCCGCCGCGCCGACCGCGGTTGCGTCTCTACGATGACGCCGTCCGAGAGGCGCTCGTGGTTCTCTGGGAGGCCTCGGATCGCGTCTGCGGCAAGAGGCTCAAGCCGCTCGTTCCGGTGCTCATCGACGCGCTCGAGCGTCATGGACATCTCCGGCTCGATAGCGTCGTTCGCGCGAAGGTGACCTCGGCGAGCGCCGCCACGATCGATCGACTGCTCGTGGTGTCGCGCGGAGCAGTCGGCCGAAGGCGACCCGCGAGGACGACTCCCGCCATCCGCAAGAGCATTCCGATTCGGACGTTCGCCGACTGGAACGAGCCTCTCCCCGGATTCATGGAGGCAGATCTCGTCGCTCATGGCGGCGAGAACGTGGCTGGCAGCTTCGCCCACACCCTCGTTCTCACCGACATCGCGTCGGGGTGGACGGAGTGCGTCGCGCTCGCCGTGCGCGAGGGCTCGTTGGTGGTCGAGGCGCTCGCGCGCTTGCGAACGACGATGCCGTTTCCGTTGCGCGGCTTCGACACGGACAACGGAAGCGAGTTCATCAACGAGACCGTGCTCGCGTACTGCACCGAGATCGGGATCGAGTTCACGCGATCGCGCCCGTATCGGAAAAATGATCAGGCGTGGGTCGAGCAGAAGAACGGGTCGGTCGTTCGTCGCCTCGTTGGCTATCGTCGCCTCGAAGGGCTCGGCGCGGCGGAGGCTCTTTCGCGTCTGTACGCGGCGTCTCGGCTGTTCGTGAACTTCTTCCAGCCGTCGTTCAAGCTCGCGGAGAAGAAGCGTGTCGGGGCTCGCGTGAGCAAGCGCTACCACGCGCCGGAGACGCCGTGCTCCCGATTGCTGAAGTCGGAGGCGGTGCCGGACGCGATGAAGGATCGCCTTCGCGCGGTCACCACGACTCTCGATCCCCTTCGTCTCCTCGACGAGATCCGGCGCGTACAGCACGAGCTCGCCGGGCTTGCCGCTGGCGAGACCCTTCACGTCGTGCCGCGTGGCGATGGCGAGATCGATCAGTTCTTGAAGAGCCTGTCCACTGCGTGGCACACCGGCGAGGTGCGTCCGACCCATCGAACGACACCGAAGCCCCAGCGCGACTGGCGCACGCGGAAAGACCCGTTCGAGGCGGTGTGGCCGCAGGTGCTGGCGTGGCTGCAGGACGAACCCGATCGAAACGGCATCGAGCTGTTGTGCCGCCTTCAGGACGAACACCCCGGCCACTTCTCCGATGGACAACTGCGCACGCTCCAGCGGCGGCTCAACCTCTGGCGCCGCGCCGCTGCTCGCAAGCTCGTCTTCATGGAGGGCAGTGCGGGCCTACTCGGCACTGAAGGTTCGTCGTGATGCACGGGTGCGATCTCGATGAGGATCGCTGGTAGGATTCCTTCGTGAGGCAACACGACCGGCAGATCTAATTGTCGTTGATCACGTAGGGCTCCGCCGAGGTGCAGACGTAGCTCTGGTACGCCCGGCGGGTGCGTCCGTAGTTCCTCATCGGTGCGGGGTACCGTTCCCGACGAATGAAGCTGTGGGCTGGTGCTGGCGAACGCGCAGCACATTGGCAACGTGCCAGGTCGCAAGACCGACGTGAACGACGCGATGTGGACCGCGGAACTCCCGCGTCGAGACTGCTCAGCCTGCGTCAGCGCCAGCGTCGGGCGTGCCCCAGGCATCGACATCGCTGGCAGCGTCCGTCGCCGCGTCGGGGAGTGCTGCATCCCGGACTCCTGCATCGGCGGGCGGATCCATCGCGATCGGCGCACTGGTCCGCGCCCAGTTGCCAGCGGCATGTGACGATGTCTGCCACGCGGGGCGTGCGCCGGTCTCCACGGCGACCACGTTGAAACCACCGTCCATGAGCACGTTGCTGGTCGTTGCGAAGTAGAGGGTGCCGTCCGGCATCAGCACGTTGGCAGCGAAGACGGTGTCGAAGCCGGCCGGGCCATGCGAGCCGAACGCTCGCATCCAGTCGATCGATCCGTCCGAGCGGAGCGCGATCACGCCGGGCAGGGAGCAGACGCCGACGAAGCCGCCGCCCTCGAGGGGAATCATCGGGCCGGTGAGGTAGCCGCACTCCGCCGGGATCTCGATGGTCCACGTACTGGTGGCGTTGGTTCCGATGGACCGCATCCGCGCGAGGTGGGGGGGCGTGGTTCCCATCGACTGGACGAACTGGCAGCTGGTTCCGAGTGAGGACCCAAGCAGCGTGCCGTCCACCACAGGGGGCGCCGGGCCGCGAGGCCTGAGCGTGTCGAGGTCGAGCCAGACCGGGTTGCCTGCTTCATCCAACGACCGAGCCCCGCAGTCGGGTGAGATACCGTCGTAGCCGCGCGGCCACTGGGCCAGGATCTCGCCCGACTCACTGACGCGGATCGTGATCCCGATGTCGGCCACGACACTGCCGTCCGGCATGCCCAGGAGCTGAGGATCACTGGCCCAGAACGTCGACCCGGTGTGGTGTGGGTCGTAGTCGAGGATCCAGCGAATCTGCCCGTCGAGGCAGCTGCTGACGAGCATCCCGTTGTAGGCGACCCACACGACGATGCCGCGATCGACGAACACTGCCGGGCGGCTCTCGGCGATCTCTTGGTAGAACTCGTAGTGAGCGATCGCGATGTCGGGGCCGTCGATGCGGGTGCCGAAGTGAATGCCATCTCCGATTCCGCCCAGGTCCCGCAGGAGCTGGTCGTGCGGCGCACGTGCCAGCGGGTACGGACCCGGGTCGAACCAGTGGCTGGGATCGTTGAGGGCCGAGTGGGCACCAACGAGCGCGAACTCGAAGGTCCCGTTCGCGTCCAGTCCAACCTCAGCGGCCTCGAGGTATGAGCCCCCCTCCATGCGTCCTGCCCGGATCACGACCGAGACGCCCCCGTTGGGCAGGCCCGTCATCCCGACGTGCGAGATCTCCAGGCCAGGCGTCGGACCCCCGGCGGTGAAGAGGTTATGGACGTTTCGAGCAACCGCGGGATCCGCCGAGAGCGAATGAACGAACCGTAGCTCGCCCGGGGCACCGGCCGGCCGGGTCGGACCGCGATAGCGCAGGACAGGCCAGGGCGCGCACACCACCTCTGGATGGCTCACTTGCAAGTGAGGAGCGAACACGGGCCACATGCCCGCATCCAGGCCTCCGTCCGTGCCCGCGTCGACGCCGGCGTCGAGACCGACCTCAGGCGTACCGGCTGGCTCCCCGGCGCAGGCCGCGAAAAACAGGGCGGCCAAGGGCCCAGCGGTCAGCGTTCGCGGCACGTCAAAACCGGTCGTAGGCTGGGCAGGAGCGGATACCCGGGGGCGTCAAAGTGGTGTCGGGCGGCGGGCAGACCAAGCCCGGGGGCTCGGCGTAGGCGCACGGAGCAAACACCGCCTGTTCCTGACGGATGCCCTCACAGAACCCGTTCGCCAGCGCGGGCCACTCGTCGAGATCCTCCGCGGTAAACGGTGCGACGCCGTCCGCACCGGGAACGACGACGACGTCCGCCTGAACCAGATGGGTCTCGGTGCCCGCGATTGGATGTGCCACGCAGCCGCGCGTATCGTTCGGCGTGGGCAGCGAGCCGGGCAGCGCCCGACAATCCGCCCCGGCCTCGCAGCACGTCCGCCCCGGCGGACAAGATCTGTCCGGCACCCGGTCGGTGCAGCCCACGGTTGTCCGATCGAATTCCCCGCGAAGGCCGTGGGCACCGGGCCCCGTAGCGTCGTCCCAGGCGAGGGCCACGCCCGTGGGGCTCGATATCGAGCTACCTGAGAGGTTGAAGAAGTCGTCTCCGAGCGACCACGAACTGAGGTCGTCCATGCCGGACTCGAGGTAGCGTGCGGAGGTGGGCTGCGGGCCCTGCACGACGCCAGCGACCTGGAAGCTCACGATCAGCCGCCACCCGGTGCGGTCTCCACTGCTGGTGCCGATGCGGTATGGACGCGCCGCCATCGAAGGGCGTCCGCGCACGCCGAGCTGGTCCGTGATCGGATCGGCCTGCGCGACGATGCCGATGAAGTCCCAGAGTCCGGACGGGGTATCCCGCGCAAAAAGCACGAGCGGGTCGCCAGCGTGGGTCGCGGGGCCCACAGCCACCGCTCCGACCACGAGTAACGCTCCGTAGGTCGCGGGAAGCAGGGTGGTCGGCGGCAGGTTGGTCACGCCGACGGCGCTGACGAACCGAAAGAACCCACCCGGGATCGGGCTCACGGCCGTCAGCGTCCACGTAATGTCCCCGCCCGCCGGGTGGCCCACGACCTCGCTGATGTTGCCGTCACCGTCGCGCAACATGAGCGTCAGATCGTCGGAGGTTCCGATTCGCGCCAGACCCGGAATGCCCTCGAGGTTCGTGAGCGAGGCGAGGCCACCGGTCGGAAGCGGAATGTTGCCGACTGCCGGCGTCCATTCACCGGTGTTGCTCAGGATCCCGTACCGCAGGGTCGTGGGCGCGCTCAGGGGAATCCACACGATGACCACGACCGGAACGCCGCCGACGCGGCTGCCCGCAGCGGCCACAGCGAGCGGCTCGATCGCGGCGGCGTGCGAAGATGGGAGACCGTCGATGAGAGCTGGATACTCGACTCCCACCAGGTCGCAGTCCGGCCAGCGAAAGCCGGCCGCGAGGGGCGCCGGGTCAGGGCTGCACGTGAACCGTCGCGTGCGGTTGAGCACGAGGCGAGGCCGTATCTCCGACCCAACCCGCTGGCCCTCGACGCGAACGCGAACTAGCGCGCCTCCGATCGCGACAAGCTGGGCGCCGACCTCCGAGACCCAACGCGGAGGTGTGTGGTCAGGGTAGAAGTGGGGGGTGCGCTGCGTGCGCGCGATGGGTCCGACGAGCACGGCGGCCTCCACGGTGGCGCCGGCTGGCGCGATCGCTCCGTCCCGGTTCCAGTCGACGGCGCCGCGGCAGAGAGCGTCGCCGACGATCGGCCCGCAGATCGCGTCGGTGTCACCGGGTAGGCACACGTGTCCGCCAGCAGCAAACGTAGCGCCTCCGCTTCCCAAGGCCGTGTAGCGGGCAAGCAGGCCGTACGGCGATCGGGCGGCGGTGTCTGCCATGGGTCCGAACGCGCATCGCTCGACGGCGTCCAAGCTGCGCACTGGGCTGCTGTGTCCGACCGAGAAGCTGACACGGCTCGCCTCGGCCGGGTCGCCGAGATCGGTGCCACCGACGTCCTGGAACAGGTAGTTGATGCGGGAGTCGTGCGCGAAGCTGTAGTTGGCATCGTTCTGCCCGAACCTCGCTCGCGCGGGTCCGCCGTGGGCGAGGTTGCCTTGGTGGGCGAGCTCGTGAACGGAAACTGTCGCGCTGCCGACAGCGGAGATGCGATCCTCGAGGCTCGTGCCCCCGCCGCCGTCCCAGCGAAGCGTGCGAAACAGCCAGCGCCGCGGACCCGCATAGTAAGCGCGATCCTCCCCGATGTTTGCATCGAGCCTGCAGCGACCGGGCGGGACCGCGCCGCCATCACAGGTGTCGGCGCGAGTCGTTCGGCCCGGGTTGCAGCAGCTTCCCGTCCGCGCACCGGGGCAGGAGGCGTCGGACGTGCATGCCGGATGCTGGAAGACACAGCTCGAGCCGCCCCAGTTTCCGGTTCGGGTCTCCGTGCGCAGGGGGAGGGTGCTGCCGATGGCGAGGACGGAGTCGAAGTGCGCCGCGATGCCGTCGATGCCGTCCCGATTGCGCAGGGTTGTATCGCGGGCATACACGTTCGCCATCTCCTGCAGCGGGGCGAGTGCGATCCCCAGTGGGTTCCCGAGCGGGATGACCGGATCGCAAGAAGGTGCCGGGGTGAAGCGGCCCGCGGGATCGTAGGTGCCGTCGCCGCCGACGTAGTCGATCTCCGCGAAGACATCGTAGTGCGCCGGGCTCGCGCCATATCGCGGCAAGTAACCGGCGCCCCCGACCTCGAGCGCAGGGCGCGTGAACTGGTATCCGTAGAGCTCAAGGTCGTCGCGGTAGCCGTCTCCGTCGGAGTCGCGGTGCGATTGGGCACACAGGGTACTCGGCACGACGGTGCAGCCGGTGCGGTCGCGACAACGCAGCCCGCCGGCGTCGGGTGAGTCTTGGCTGTCGCACGTCAGCAGGGCTGCCTCGAGCGCGGAGCCGAGCGTGTCTCCATCGATGTCGCGCACACGCCGCGCGATGCAGCTCGGCGTCCCGACGACGCAGTCGTTCCGCATGAGTCGGAACGGCCCGGCGCCTAACGCGAAGAGCGGCGCCGCGATGACGAGCGTGTGGTCAAGCGGCGTCCCCACGCGGCCGCGGTACTCGGCGGTGAGCCGCACGTGTGTCCGGTGTGAGCCAGGACCGCCCGAGCCGACCGTGTCGGTCGAGAGCGGGCGGTTGCGCGAGATGTACCAGTCGAGCAGCGGCTCGCTGTAGGTCGTCATGATCGCGTGCAGACTATTGCCGGTGTCACCGGGCCGCTCTGCCGTCTCGAACTGATAGGCAGGTGCTCCATCGACCGATGGGCCGACACCGCCGACGCCTCGCACCGTGAAGCCGCCGAACGCGACGTCCGCGACGAGCGTATTCCACGCGTTGCCGTTTGGAACGCAGCTCGTCGGGCTCGTGCAACCGTTGGCTGTGAGATCTTGCGCCCGAAGCGAGGTCCGCCCCGAGAGTGCCCCAACCGCGGCGCGGACCCAGATCCAGTACGTGCCCGTGCGCGGCGGGTTGAGGCGCACGCACGCATCCCAGAAGTCGTTTGGGTCGGACCCAGGCGTCGTGCAAGAGTCGCTCCCGCCCAGCGTGCCCTGCAGCACGCCGGTGCCCGCGCGAATCGAGAGGACGGGATCGGCGTACAGAACAGGAACGCCGTGCAGGATGATGGGAACCGCGTCAGCCGCGCTCGTCGCGAATGTCTGGATCTCGTACGTATGGCCAGCGACGAGTTCGATCGGTGAAAGAAGCATCGGAACGCCGCGAGGGTCGGCCCGCACCCAGGCATCGCCGGTGCCGTTGCGTTGAGCGATCACGGGACCCGTGACCAACCAGCAGGCGGCAGAGGCCACGAGCGCGAAACGATCAGTGCGACGCATGACCCCCTCCTTCCGACTCGTGGTCGTCGTCGTCGTCGCCCACTGGGTCGTGGTCGCGCGGTGCCGTGATCGGCCGTGTGTAGTCGGGCAGTCGCATCCGTGTGTCTTGGTCGAGGAGAGCCTCGGTCGCGGCCTCGTATCCATCGACCGTGTCCCGAAGGTGCTCCCCGTTCGCGAGATCTGCCTGCGATGGCTCGAACGGCGGCTCGTCCGCGAGCGCCGCCGCCTCGTCGTCGCTCGCCTCGTCGCTCGCGAAGATCGCATCGCGAAGCGCCATCGCCGTGCGGGCCAGGCCGAGCCGGTCCGCCTCCGTGCGCGACCCAAGGTCCCTCAGCGCCGACTGGTATTCGCCCGCCCGAAGCAGCATTCGCGCGTGTGGGTCATGAACGACACGGAGCGAGGCAGCGAGCGAGGAAAGGTGGCTCGCGACGAATGCCTGATCGACGGCGGGCGCCGCCGCAGCCTCGGCCTGTGCGCGCTCGAGCGCAGCCGCTTCGGCGCTGGCGATCAGCTGTGCGTCGCAGTCGCGGCGGCGCGCGGCCGAAGCACCGACCCCGAGGTGATCGCAGTCGCGACGACGGTCGTCGGACGTACCGCGCGGATCGCTCAACGCGCCCTCGGCGACCCCGACCGATCCGCCATCACCGCACGCGCCGAAGAGCGTCAGCGCGAGAGCGGCAGCAACGAGGTGCCTTGCCTGCCTGCCTGCCTGCCTGCCTGGCCATCACTGCCTCCATCGACGCGGCATCGGCGCGCGCTGTCGTCTTGATGTCCTCAGCTTCGACGCCCCTGTCGCGCGCGTCAAGCGAAGTCGTGCTCGTTGGAAGGATTGGGGAGGCCTCGAGATTCCGACGAGAAAATCGGGCACCGCTCGCGGCCTCGCAGGATGTGCGTCGCGCTGGGAGCGACCGTGCCCCGTAGCGGCCGCCGCAGCGAGGGCAGGCGAACTCGTCCGACGCAGCGCGTACCAGCTGAGCTCCTCCGGAGAAAGCGAAAGCTTGCGTCAGATCTTCTTGATCCTCTCCAATCCTCCCCTTCAGCATCGCGCGCATGGCCACTCGACCAAGCTCTTCGCAGACCAACATCGTTCAAGACGCGCGCAAGGTGCTCTCGGATCTCAAGAAGCATCTGCCCGCGATCACCAAGGCCGACAGAGCCAAGGGTAAGACGAAGGGCGTCAACGCGGCCTTCGCGAAGGACCTCGGCGTCGCGATCGCCGCTCATGCGAAGGCACTCACGGCGCAGTCCGCGAGCAAGACGAAGGCCAGGTCGTCCACGGTGAGCGAGGTCGCGGCGCGCAAGGCGCTCTCCGCGGAGCTCAAGTCGATCCGCAGCGATGTCTCCGATGCGCTGGCCGCCGACGTCGCGGTGCAGGTCGCGTTCGGGCGCGGGGCGAACCTCGAGGGGAAGGAGACCGGCCCGCTGGTCAGCGCGGCGACCGACTTCGAGGGCGCGTTCGCGGAGCATGCGGATGCCGTCAAGCCCGCGGGCGTCAGCGCGGCGCGGATCGCCAAGCTCGCCAAGCTGCGCGAGGCGCTCGAGAGCGCCGATGAGGCTCAGCGCAGCAAGATCTCGGGGCGCGTGGGGGACACGGCGGGCAAGTCCTCGCTGCTCGCCACGATCAAGAAGATGGTCGCGCAGGCGCGCAAGCGCATCGCGACGGTGGTGCAGCGCGCGACCGGCGGAAAGAAGAAGGCGCGCGGGACGGGGAGCACGAGCCCCCGCCGGAAGGTGAAGCCGCGCGCGAAGAAGCCCGCCGCAACGGGGACGGCGTAGGCGACGGCGTAGAGGGAGCCCTTGCTTCGGCAAGGGGAGCGCCTGCTTCGGCAAGGGGAGCGGCGCGAGAGCGATAGAGCGTCACTGCCCGAGGGCGGCGTCGATCGATCCGGAATCGATGCTCGCGTCCATCGCTCCCGCATCGGGCCGAGTCGTCCCCGCGTCGAGTCGGCCGCGCGGCACGGTGATCCGAATCGTGCGGCGCACGAGCTCGAGCCCGTCGCCTCGCACCACGATCGTCACGCGAAAGACTTGATCGTAGTCCGCCGGCTCGACGCTGCGGTTGGCGAGGTGCGCGCGGAAAGCCAAGGTCGTGCCGGATCGGACGCCCTCGAACGTGTCGAGCACGCCGTCGCCGCTCGGATGCAGGTCGGCCTTCGTCGGTGCGGTGCCTCCCATGGGCGGCGTCGCGGTCGTCGCCTCGATCGACTGCACGAAGCCGAGCCGGTCGTCGTCGGTCTCGCCCCAGACCATGTCGTAGGTCAGCGCGTTGGTGACGCTGCCGATCGCGCGCACGACGGCGCTCGAGAGCCCGAGCCCGCTCGAGTCGATGTCGTATACGAGCGGGCACGTTCCGTCCGGGTCCGCCGCGCGGCGCGCACCCGAGACGCCCGTCGCACACTGCCCCGACACCGCGGGCGAGATCGCACCGGTCGCGCGCGCGATCGACTCGAGATCCGGACGCGCGCGCGGGCTCGACGCGATGCCGATCACGCGGATCTGCTCGCTCGTCAGCGCGGCCAGCGTCTCGGCGCGGCTGTGCGATCCGGGGACG
>JAYVCF010000139.1:0-22509 GCA_043750095.1 Deltaproteobacteria bacterium | reverse complement strand
CGTGGATCGATCCGGGGCACTCCGGCGATGCGTGGCTGGGGATGCCGCCTGGAAACGAGAACTGGAGGAAGAGCTTCTGGAGTCCGTCCTCGGCTTCCGTGATGTGCGGATAGACCTCGCTGTACGTGCCCTCGAGATACGTGTTGGCCACCACGGCCGCACCGCCGTGGCCGGGGCCGCAGACGTAGAGCATGTCGAGGTCGTGCTTCACCACGACGCGGTTCAGATGCGCATAGATGAAGTTCTGGCCGGGCGTCGTGCCCCAGTGACCGAGGAGCATCCGCTTCACATCGGTCGCCACCAGCGGGCGCCTCAGCAGCGCATTGTCGCGCAGATAAATCTGCCCGACCGAGAGGTAGTTCGCCGCGCGCCAGTACGCGTCGAGCTGATGGAGCTGCTCCGGGGTGAGGGTCTCGGTCATGTTTGCAGGGCGTTCTGCAACGGATGTGCCGCGGGACAAGCGCCTTTTGGTGCGTAGGCAGCCGACGTGACCGAAGACACGTACTGGGCTCGAACCGGCGCCACGTTGCTCGCGGAGGCCAAGGCGCGCCCCGAAGGTCTCACCGACGCCGAGGTGCGCGAGCGGCGCGCGCGCTTCGGCCCCAACGTGTTCGGCGAAGGGAAGGCGAGCCCCACGCTCGACGCGCTGCGCTCGCAGTTGGCGAATCCGCTCGCCTGGCTCCTCTTGTTCGCCGCTGCCGTGTCCGGTGTCCTCGGAGAGTGGTCGGAGGCCGGGGTCGTGGTGGCGATCCTTCTGCTCGGCGGCATCCTCAGCTTCAGCGAGGAGCGCCGCGCAGGGATCGCGGTGGAGAAGCTGCGCGCGCGCATCGAGACGAAGTGCCGCGTGATGCGCGACGGGAAAGAAGCGCTCGTTCCGCAGACCGAGGTCGTGCCCGGGGACATCGTGATCGTCTCGGCAGGAAGCCTCGTCCCCGCGGACTGCGTGCTCCTCTCGGGCAAGGACTGCTTCGTGAGCCAGTCGGCGCTCACCGGAGAAGCATTCCCCGTCGAGAAGATCCCGGGCGTCGTCGCGGCAGAAGCGGGCCTCGCCGAGCGCACCAACGTCGTGTTCCTCGGGACCAGCCTCCGGAGCGGCACGGCGACGCTCCTCGTCGTTCGCACGGGCAAAGACACCGTGTTCGGAGCGCTGGCCAAGCGCCTCGTGCTGCGCGCGCCGATGACCGAGTTCGAGCTCGGGCTCAAGCGCTTCGGATATCTCCTCACGCGCATCATGGTGGTCCTGGTCTTCATCGTGCTCTTGGCCAGCGCGTTTCGGCACCATCCCTTCGTCGACTCGCTGCTCTTCGCGGTGGCGCTCGCGGTGGGCCTCGCGCCCGAGATGCTGCCGGCGATCCTCGCGGTCACGCTCTCGCACGGAGCGCGCGCGATGGCGGCGCGTGGCGTGATCGTGCGTCACCTCCCGGCGATCGAGAACTTCGGCAGCATGGACGTGCTCTGCACCGACAAGACGGGCACGCTCACCGACGGCCAGGTCGAGCTCGAGGGTGCATTCGGGACCGACGGCGCGACGAGCGCGCGCGCGCTGATGCTCGCGGGGCTCAACGCACGGCTGCAGACGGGGCTCGCCAACCCGCTCGACGAGGCGATCCAGCACGCCACGGCCGAGGACAAGACTGCGGCGACCAAGCTCGACGAAGTCCCCTTCGACTTCGTTCGCAAGCGGATGACCATCGCGGTTCGGATGGGCGAGGGCAGCCCGACCATGATCACCAAGGGCGCGTTCGAGCGCGTGCTGGAGGTCTGTCGCATGAGCGACGAGGCGCGCGCGGCGCGGCAGTTGCAGTTCGGCGAGCTCTCGGCCAAGGGCATGCGTGTGCTGGGCGTCGCGACGCGCGAGCTCACGCTCGATCACCCGTACCGCGCCGCCGACGAGGTCGACATGACCTTCGAGGGCATGCTCGCGTTCGCCGATCCGCCGAAGAAGGGCGTCGAGAAGGTCGTGTTGGATCTCGCGGCGCTCGGCGTGGAGATCAAGGTGATCACCGGTGACCACCGCGACGTCGCGCGCTACGTGGCCACTGCGATCGGCCTGCCCATCCGCGGCCTCTTGACGGGCCGCGAGATCACCGCGCTCCGTGACGACGCGCTCGCGACGGTGGTGGAGCGGACGACGATCTTCGCCGAGGTCGATCCGAGCCAGAAGGAGCGAATCATCGGTGCGGTCCGCAAGGCGGGGCACGTCGTCGGCTACATGGGCGATGGGATCAACGACGCGCCTGCGCTGCACGCCGCGGACGTAGGCATCTCGGTCGAGAGCGCCGTCGACGTGGCCCGCGAGGCCGCCGACTTCGTCTTGCTCCACCAGGACCTCGACTGCCTGCGACAGGGCATCGAGGAGGGCCGCGCGACCTTCGCCAACACCATGAAGTACGTGCTCATGACCGAGAGCGCCAACCTCGGGAACATGGTGAGCATGGCGCTCGCGTCGCTCTTTCTCCCGTTCCTGCCGCTCTTGGCTCCGCAGGTGCTGCTCAACAATTTCCTGTCGGACCTCCCGGCGATGGCCATCGCGCGCGACAGCGTCGATCCCGAGATGGTGGCGCGTCCACGGCGCTGGGACATCGCGTTCGTGCGTCGCTACATGATCACCTTCGGCCTCTTGAGCTCGGTCTTCGACGGGCTCACGTTCGTGTTCCTCGCCGCGGTGCTGCACAGCGCGCCCGAACTCCTTCGGACCGGATGGTTCGTGGAGTCGTTGCTGACGGAGCTCTTCGTGGTGTTCGCGGTGCGCACGCGGCGCTTCTTCTGGAAGAGCCGACCCTCGATGATCCTGCTCGGCTCGTCGCTCGTCGTCGCGGTCGTGGCGATCGCTCTACCGTACACGCCCGTCGGCGCGTGGTTCCTGCTCGTGCCGATGCCGCCGCTGGTCTTGGGCGGCCTCTCGGCCATCACGCTCGGCTACGTCGCGAGCGTGGAGCTACTCAAGCAGGCGATCATGAAGAAGCTGGAGGGCACGCTGCGCTCGCCGGTTCCCGACAAGCGCGTTCGGTTTCGCTGATCGCCGCGCGCTCTCCCGCAGCTCGAGGTGCGACTCAAACCCGGCTCGGAGGACCGGCCGGCGGGTTACGTGGGCAGCGGGCCCGGGCGGTGGGTCGGGTCGAGCGGACCGCCGGCGCGCTGCCATCCGATCGCGAGCAGCCACGTACGCGGGGCGACGACGGGCGGCGGGTGCGCTCGCGCGAGCCGGTCGCGCTCGGCCCCGGCGCCGCGCCAGCCATCGAACGCAGCGGCGCTGGAGCACGCGTCGAGCAGCGCGCCTGCGGCGAGCACACCGTGCTTGCGGGCGTTGTTGAGCACGTAGAGCAACGCGTTGCGGACCTGGCGCGGCGTGGCGAGCACGCGGTCGTGATAGCGGTCGGCGAAGACCCTGCCCGTGCGCTGCATCATCCGGTTGAGCGCCCTCGCGATGCGTACCGCGAGGCCCTGCACCGCTCTCGCGAGCCGCCGCCGGTCCTTCGGCTCCACGACCAGATGCAGGTGATCGCGCTGCACGGAGTAATGCGCGAGCGAGAGGCCGCGCTCGTTCGCCGCGGCGAGCGTCGGCAGGATGCGCTCGATCGCCCGGCGTGCGCGCAGGTTCCACACGTGCCGGAGCACCTTCATCGTGACGAGCACCGGCTCGCGGCCGGTGAGCGCCCCGCGCGCGCTGTGCGAGACGAGCGGTCGCTCGCCCTGCGGCTTGCGGCCCGCGCCGCGCCGCGCGCCCCCGTGGATGCGAAACACGATCTCCTTCTGTCGACTCATGCAGAGAAGACGTCGGAGCATCGAGCCGACTGACGCTCGGCGAGAAAATCGTCGCGCGGCGTTGATTCGGCAGTGTTCTACCCAAGGGTGCGTGTCGATGACGATCCGACGCCCATGAGATGGTCGCGATCGACGGCGTGCGAGTGCGGGCGGCAGCGTCCGCGCCGTCGTTCCGTCGCGAGGCATCGCTCGAAGAACTGCGCGAGCAGGCCGCACTACATCTCAAGGCCGTGCTCGCGCAGAAGGACGACCCGTCGCTCAGCGCGAAGCACAAGGCCGCGCGCGAGGCGAAGGCCCGCGACTTCGCCGCGCGAGTTGATTCGGCATTGATCACCGTGCGCGCGCTGAACGAGTCCCGGCGGCCCGAGTCAGAAGCCGGCGCGCGCTTCGACCACGGATGCCGAGGCGCCGTGAACAACATCGGCAGCGACAGGGCGCGCTCGCGCCGCCCGTGGAGCAGATCGTGCGCCGCACCGGCGAGCTACCCGAACAGGTCCTCGCCGACGCGAACTACGCGAACCACGCGGCCATTACGGCCCTCGAGCAGCGCGGCGTCGAGGTCCTCGTCCCGCGAACGAGCGCACGAGCCACAGCAAGGCGAGCGCGACGCCCGAGCTCGAAGCGTGGAAGAAACGGATGAGCACGCTCGAGGCGCAGAACCCCTACCGTGCGCGCGCGAGCCTGTGCGAGCTCACAGCGTCGAGAAGGCGACCAGCGTCGCACTCCTGGGTCGCGATCACCCACGACGTGCTCGCCCACGCCGCCGCGCTGCTCGCGTAGCGCAGCGACGTCGATCTCGATTCGGCACTGATCGACCGACCCGCCACCGCACGCGTCGAGCCTCGCGGGCTGTCGCGATGGCCGCGCGATCGAGCGCATTCGCGCTCTCCCGGAATTTCAGCGCTCCGCGGCTTCTTCTTCGATGTCTTCCGCATCGGGCTCTTCCGGATCGTCGAAGAGGTGATCGTCGCGCAGGGCCTTCTCGACCACCATCACGCCGTCGCCGTCGCCGCGCTCGGCCTCGGTCTCGTCTTCGCCGCTCGTGATGGCGGACACCGCGTCTTCACCCATGCGCTCGGCGACATCGTCGCTCGACCTCGGGCCATCGACGAACGTCGACTCGTGAGGCGCCACGCGATCGCGCACGACGGCCGCTTCCGGCGGCGGACGGTCGTCGCTCACGCGCTTGCGGGCTCGGCCTGGCTTGGTCGGCCGCTTGACCGCGGTGCTTCGCGGCGAGGCCGGCACACGCACGGGCTTGGTCACGCGCGCACCCGCGCGAGCTCGGCGTCGGCATCGGCGAGGTCTCGCGCTGCGGCGTCGGTCTTCACCTCGCCACGAACACGCTGCGCGTCGTTGAGGAGCGCGCGCCGCGCCCCGACGAACGCATCCTGGAGCGTGACGAAGGGATCCTCGTCGGCCTCGTCGCCGCCGGAGTCGTGATCGATGACCACCTCGCCGCCCGGGACGAGCAGCGCGATGCGAACCGCCCACGTGCCGTGTCGATGATGACCCGAGCGCGCCTCGAGCGTGACGTGGCACTCGGTCATGCGCGGATGGAAGCGCTCGAGCTTGCCGAGCTCGCTTCGCACGCGCCGCTCGAGCGCGTCGGACGGGTCCGTCCCAACAAACGTGATGCGCAGGGGAGTTGCCATACCGCTGGTAATAGCACGACGCATGCCGCGAGGATCAGCGGGACATCCCTCAAGCGCGACATCGTCACGACCGAAATCGTCCGTGTCTCCAACCGGAGTGCGACAGTTCTGTCTGGACGCTCAGCCCGCGACGGGCTTGTGTCTCGGAAGCTCGAGGGTGAACACGCATCCCTCGCCCGGATGGTTCACGACGCTGAGCATGCCGTTGTTGGCCCGCGCGCCGTCGTACGAGATGGCGAGTCCGAGCCCGAGACCGGTACGGTCCCGACCTTTCTGCTCGAACGGGCGGAAGAGCTCCTCGGCTCTCCCCGGCGGCAGGCCACCGCACTGATCGTGGATCTCGAAGAAGACGCGATCGGCCGTCGCATGAGCTTGGAGGGAGACCTTGCTCCCGCGCTTGGTGAACTTGAAGGCGTTGTCGAGGAGGTTGCCGAGGACCGACTCGATCATCTGTCGGTCGGCGGTGAGCGCGACGTCGTCGGCCATCGACGCCGTGAGGGTGAACTCGAGACCGCGCGCGCGGGCCTCCATCGCGGCAATGACCTCGACATCGTCGAGCAGCTCGCGCACGCGGAACGTCGTGCCGTGATGCAGACCGGCGCTGAGGCGCACCTCGGCGAGCTCCCGATCGACCAGCGTGCGCAGGTTGCCGAGGCTGCGCCCGAGCACGTCGGCCGTCGCACCGCGCACGCCCACGTCTCCCGCCTTGAGCACGTCGAATGCGAGCACGGCGCGATGAAGCACATCGCGAAGCTGGTGCGAGAGCCGACCGATCCGCTCGGTGCCTTCGTTCTCGCGCAGCCTGCTGTACTCGGTGACGGCGCCCGCGATGGCGTCGTCGAGCGAGAGGTTCAGCGTTCGAAACTCCGACGTCGTGATGGGCGCGTTCGTCTCCACCGCGAGCGCGGTGATCGTCTGGCAGATGTTGCCGTAGTCGTGGACGACCTGGCCGACGGTGAATCCGCTCTCCCGGAGCTCACGAGCGTGCTTGGTGGCGGTCTTGACGATCGCGGCGGTGGGCGTCGAGGCCTCGCGCAGCAGCAGCGTGAGCTGATCGAGGAAGAGCGGTACGCCGTGGACGAGCTCCTTGTCCGTGGCGCGCGGCGCCGGACGCGTGGCGATCTTCGCGCGGCAGCGGTCGATGATCTCGGAACGCCGCTCGGTGATGAACTCGTGTAGCAATGGCCGCCCGCTTTCCGTGGGCCCGACGAAGCACGAGCGGTGCCAGCCAAATCGTCCAAAGCGGACGGCGATTGTAGTCGAAGTGCGACAGATACGGCTCGTTGGGAGGCTCTCGCCTATCTCACTCGCCGTATCTGTCGCTCTTCGTAGCGACGTCAGCGCGAGGCGACGGTCACCGGGTGAAGCGAGATCTCGACGCGACGGTTGTACGCGCGACCTTCCACGGTGTCGTTGCTGGCGATGGGGTTGCTCTCGCCGAGGCCCTGAGCGCGGATGCGCGCCGCCGGCACGCCGAGCGAGATCAGATACTCGCGGACGCTGTCGGCGCGGCTCTGCGAGAGCGTGCGGTTGTGCTCGTCGGTTCCGACCGAGTCCGTGTAGCCGGAGACGACCGCCGTCTCATCCGACGCGCTCATCGCGTCGGCGACGGGGCTCAGTCGCTCGAGGGCCGCGGGAAGCAGCACCGAGTGACCCGTGGCGAAGAGGACCTCGCCGCTGAGCGTGATGATCGTCTCGGTCGCTTCGACGCGGACGCTCGCGAGCGCGCTGAGGCGTGCCATCGCATCGCTCGCTCGGAGCTCGGCGGCGCGGCGTGCGGCCTGCTCGGCCGTGAGCGCGACCTCGTGGGCCGCGATCGTGTCTTGCTGCTGCGCCACGGTCTGGTCGCGATCGGAGAGCGCGCGCTGCGTCTCGTCGAGCGCCACGCCACGCTCGCGCGCCACGCGCTCGAGCTCACGCTGGTAGTCGTGCTGGTCGTCGGCGATCCCCGACTCGAGCTGATCGCGGCGCGCGTCGGCCATGGCCACGCGGGTCTGACGATCCGCGACGTAGGCCAAGTGCGCCTCGCGCGGCGTGCCGTCCTCTTGGCCCTCGGCCTCGTTGAGCGTGCGCTGCGCGATCAAGAGCTCGTCCGGCTCGAGGCGCGCTGCGGCGCCGCTCCGTGCCTCTTCCATCGTCGCGCGTGCGCCCGAGAGCTGCGGCGAGATCGCCGCATGCCCGCAGCCCATCGCCAAGCCTGCCATCGCGCCCGCGAGCGCGAACATCTTCATCGTGTTCATCGAATTCTTCGTCATGGTGTTCCTCACTGTGCCTGCGGCCCGGTGGGGCCCGTCGTCGTGGTGACCGTGGTGGTGGTCGAGGGAGCGGCGGTGCCACCGCTCGTCACGGCCTCGCCGGTGCGGAGCTCGTCCATGTGCTCGTGCGCCGCGGCGGCCGTCGCGCGCGCCTGCGCCTCGCGACGCAGCGCCATCGCGAGCTCGGCGTCGGCCTTGGCCGACTCGAGCGCGTCCTGCGCCTGCTGCATGTGGCCGTCGTGGATGAACACCTCGGCCTGTTGGAGCTCACCGCGCGCGAGCTCGAGCTGATAGGACGCGAGCGGCGTCTCGGTCGAGCCGAGCTCGTCTGCCGAGCGAACCGCGGCCACTGCGTCCGTCTGCGCGTGCGTCGGCGGTGCAGCTCCTCCGCACCCTGCGAACATGCACAGACCACCCACCATCGTCGCGCTCAGTCCCGTTCGAATCATCATCGTTGCCTCCGTTGTTCGAGCGCCGGAGTGCAGCGGGCGTGCCGTCGGTGATCCGAGCACTCGTTCCTCGGGCGGGCATCGTTCCCCGCGAGGGAAGTGCGGATCTTCGCGTGGGGTGCGACGGAACGCGCGCCCGCGGATGCCGCACCGTGGCGCTTTAGTGGCTCGAGCGCGTGCCCGCCGCGAGCTGCGTGAGGATCTTTCGCCAGGTGTCGGCGTGCACGGCGCGCCTCGGAAGCGCGTTGCCCGTCACCGTCGTGGTCGCGAGCGCGCGGCGCACGCCGGAGTCCAGATGCTGGAGGTCCAGGTACTCTTCGCCCTCGGACAAGCGGGTCGATTCGGCGCTGCTCACGCTGGCGTTCTCCTCGTCGGTGAGAAGACTCAGCACGCTCTCTCGCGTGACGTAGGCCAGGTGTTTGTCGTTCGCCATGATGTGCTCCTCGACGGTCCGCAGCACGCAGCGTGCCGATCGGCGCACCGCGACGCAGACCGCGCCGCGTCGTGGCATATCGCGTGCTGCTTTTTCCCTACGGCGCGTGCGCGATCCAGCGACGCGACGAAGAAGGAGACGGACCATGACCCTGCGATTTCGCTCTCACGTTTCGCTGTCGGCTGACGCTCGCACGGCGATCGTCGATGCGCTCAACGCGACCCTCGCGGCGACGCTCGACCTGAGCTCGCAGGTGAAGCAGGCGCACTGGAACGTGCGGGGAGAGAATTTCTTCGCGAGCCACCAGATGTTCGATCTGTTCCACGGGCACGTCGTCGGCTGGAGCGACGAGATCGCCGAGCGCGTCGCGCAGCTCGGCGGACAGGCCGAGGGCACGGTTCGCGTCGCCGCCGCGCGATCGCCGCTGAAGGAGCACGACGCTGCCGCGATCCTCTGGACCGATCACGTTCGCTCGCTCACGGGCCGATACGCGGCGCTCGGCGCGCTCGTCCGGGGTCGAATCGATGCGGGCCCGACGGTGACGGACCCCGTCACGGTCGATCTCTACACGCAGGTGCTGCGCAGCCTCGAGCGCGATCTCTGGATGCTCGAGAGCCACCTCGAGAAGAGCCTCGGACGCGAGCCCGAGCAAGGCCTCGCGCCGCCGCTGCACCCCGATCACGATCAGGCGTTCGTCGAGCGCGACACCGAGATCATCCACGGGTGAGGGTGCGCGCGGTGCCGCCGCGATCGACGGCACCGCATCGGCGACTCAGCTCGGAGGCGTCTTCGGGGACTTGTCGGTCGCAGCCTTCGCAGGCGCTGCCGCCTTGGGGGTGGGGGCATCGGCCTTCGGCGCGGCCGCCGGAGTCGCCGCGCTCTTGCCGTCCATCTCCATCACCGCGTCGTACGCGCCTTCGACCGCGCTCAGCGTCTCGGTCCACGCGTGGTCGAGGGTCTTCTTGACCTCTTCCCACTTGTCGTCCGTCGCGCCCGCGAGGTCGTGCATCTTGGCCTTGGCGGCCTCGAGCTTCTCGTGCATCGAGTCCATGCGCGGCTTCGCGTCGAGCTTGGTCTGCGCGCTCATCTTCTCGGCTCGCGCCTTGAGCACGTCGAGCTTGGCGGTCCACTCGTGGATCTGCGCCTGGTATTTCTCTTTGTAGATCTCTCGGGTTTCCATGGGTCATTCACCTTTGTACGAGACCGGGAGCGGTCTTGGAGGGGACGGTGCACGCGGCGCGCCATGCGCCTCGGGCAGGTTGCTAGAGGAGGCCCGCGATGTGCGTGCGCGGCAGGTCGAAGTCGACGCGCTCGGCCGACTGCAGCATGTCTTCGCGGCTGTCCTTGAGCGGCTCACCTGGGCGCCTCGCCTCGGGCCGCGGCGTCTTGACCAGCCCTTCCGTGTTGGGCGCGCGCGCGATCAGCACCGAGTAGCGAGCCTCGCGGAGCAGCTCGTCCGACACCGAGCGCGTGACCAGCTTCGTGACGCCGCTCAGCGCACGACTTCCGACGACGATGAGGCTCGCGTCCACGTCGAACGCGACCTGCGTGAGCGCCGCCGCGATCTCGCCGATTCGCACGTGGAACACGAGCGCGAGGCTGGCCGGCAAGAGCGGCGTCTCCTTGGCGAGGTCCTTGACGAAGTTCACGAGCCGCAGCTCGGTGTCGAGGAGATGCGAGTAGCCCTGCGCCAGCGCCGAGGAGCGATCCAGATGCTCGCGACTCAACACCGAGGTGACGTGGACCTCGGCGCCGGGAAGACGCGTCGCGAGCTGCAGCGCCTCACGGACCGCGTGCTTGCACTCGTCGGTGAATCCCACGCCCACCACGATTCGATAGCCACGCGAATGCTCTTCGTTCACAGCTGCCTTTCGCGCCGAGGCGCTGGATCGGGCGTGCGAGCGCCGTGCCGCTCGTGCGCTGCGGCATTCGCCGCGAGGGGTGGGGCGTCGCGCACCACATGGGACATCTTCGCGTGCGTGTCGCGCAGTCGCGCTCGCCGCCGCCCGTCGTGGTTGGCCATGAGGCGGCTCATCGCGTCGACGGCGCGAACGATCCAGCGGCCGAGCGGGTCGAGGAACCAACGCTGCACGCGACCGCTCGACTCGACCGAGGTCATCACCCGTGAACGCGCGAAGTGATCTTCGATCCAGCGCTCGCCCTGCTGCACCACGGTGGGATCGTCCACGACCACGAGCGCCTCGAGGTTCGCGAGCGAGAAGGGGTCGAGGTTGAAGCTGCCGACCAGGAGTCGGCGTCCATCGACGGTGGCGATCTTGGCGTGCAGCACGGACTCGTTCCACTCGTGGATCTGCACGCCCGCCGTGAGCAGACGCCGATACAAGCTTCGCGAGGCCGCACGCGCGAAGGGCACGTCGCTTCGGCCCGCGACGAGGAGACGGACCTCGACACCGCGGCGCGCGGCGGCGGTGATCGCGCGCACGACGCCACTGTCGGGGAGAAAATAGCCATGCGCGACGTGGATACGCGTCTTGGCGCTGGCGAACGCCTTGAGATAGCGCCGACGGAGCCGTCCCCCACCGCCGAGGCCGCAGAGATGGATCGAGAGCGCGCTGTAGACGGGGGACCGAGGCTCGCGGCGGAGCACCTGGCCGAGGTGCAGGCACTGCGGTCCTCGAATCTCGAGGGCGATGTCGGCCCAGCCCTGACGCGTACCGTGGCCGACGTTCTCTTCGCCGATGTTGATGCCGCCGACGAAGGCCACCTCGTCGTCGACCAGGAGGATCTTTCGATGGTTGCGTCCGAGGCGTCCGGCGAACAGAGCCGTCAGCGGGTTGTGGATCTCGACCCTGCAGCCCGCCTCGCGCAGCAACGAGGCCACCGTTCGTCCACCGAGGGCCGAGCCCCAGCCATCGACGACCACGTTCACGCTGACTCCGCGGTGCGCGGCGTGCGCGAGCGCCTGGACGAACGAGGTGCCGACCCCGGCGAGCGAGAACGCGTAGACCTCGAGGTGAACCGCGCGGCGTGCGCCGTCGATCGCGAGGAGCATGCGCGGATAGGCGCGATCACCTCCGTCGAGCAGCGCCATCGACTCTTCGGGCGCTGCGAGCACGAGCGCCGCTGCGCTCGCATCGGCCGTGGAGACGGTGGTCATCAGCCGAACGCGACGACGGCCGTCACGTTGTCGGGTGCACCGCGCGTGATCACCGCTTCGAGCAGAGCGTCGACCGCGGCGCGCGCGTTCGCGGCCCCGGCGAGGATCTCGCAGACGCGTGTGTCGTCGATCGTGCCGTGGAGGCCGTCCGAGCAGAGCAGCAGGCGATCGGCCGCGCGAAGATCCATGGACACGATCTCGGCCCTCGGCTTCTCGTCGTTTCCGCCGATGGCGTTCACCAGCACGTGCGAGAGATGCTCGCCCGCTTGCGGATTGCCCGCGGCTTCGGCCATCGCCGCGCCGAGCGTGTGATCGTGCGTGAGCCGTGTGAGCGCGCCCTCACGCAAGAGATACGCGCGCGTGTCGCCGACGTGGACGACGGTGAGCCTCGAGCCCTGCACGTACGCGGCCGTGAGCGTCGTGCCGAGCCGGGGCGGAAGATGCTTGCGCTCGGCGACGGCGTGCAGGTGCTCCTGACACGCGACCAGAAATCGACTCACGTCGGCGGAGAGCATGCGATCGCCCTCGGGGCTTCCGCTCGTGAGCCAGGGCATCTCGAGCAGCGAGTGCTCGACGAAAGAGTCCATCGCGACGGCGCTCGCGACGTTGCCGCCGCCCTGACCACCCATCCCGTCGGCGACGACGAGGAGCGTGCCCTGAGGGCTCGTCAGCTCGCGCGGGACGCCGATGCTCGTCTGCTCGACCGCGAGCCAGCGACCGAGATGCGCGATGACGAATTGATCCTCGTTGCGCTCGCGGACCTTGCCGACGTCGGTGCGCCCGGCGAGATCGAGCACGGGTACGCGCGCGGTGGCGGCGCCCGGTGAGCCCGGGTCGAGCGTGGGGAGCGTGGCTTCTTTGAGCGGCGCGTGAGAGAAGTCGGGTTGGAGCATGGGGCCTCGTTCGCCCGCGGCTCGCGGACTTCGATGTGCGTAGCAACCCGCAGTCCACGCATTCGGTGTGCTCGCGAGACGAGACTGGGGCCGCACGCGGCGGCGCACGACGAAAAATGTCCCACGTGACGAGGTGCGCGAGCGTCGGATGTCCCAGCCCCGTGGCCGCACGGTGCCAACACGCGGTGTCGCAGCTGAATTCGCCTTCGGCCCCGAACTTGCGAAAGTGGCTCCCGCAGATGCCCGCGAACCGAACATGGCGGCTGACTCGGGGTAGCGATCGCTGCCCCGGGGTGGGCGCGTCGGTGCGCACGTGACGGCGCCGATGGTCGTGCTCGTCGTCGATGCGGACGAGCCCGCGCGTCGCACCGTGGTCGACACGGCGCGCACGCTCTCGCTCGCCACCACGTTCCTCGAAGCGCGCGATCCGATCGAAGCCGCGCGCCTCGCTCGGGAGCGCGAGCCCGACGTCGTCTTCGTCGACTCGGCGCTCGTCGGCACGAGCCGCGACGTGCCGGAGGCTCTGCGGGCCGCCGGTGTTCGCGCGCCCATCGTTCTCTTGACCTCGACGGACGACGAAGGCGCGCTGGCGCAGCTCGTTCGCGCGGGGGCGATCGATCTCCTTCCGAAGGATGACCTCGCTCCGGCGCGGCTCGAGCGCGTGCTGCGCAGTGCTCGGCGACTCACCGACGCCGAGGACCTCGCCGAGACCGCCCAGCGCGCGCTGAGCGCCCATGCCGCGCAGCTCGAGCGTCTCGCCGAGGCGACGCACCACATTCACGCGGCGACGAGCGTGCGCGCGGCGCTGGAGGCGACCCTCGACGCCCTTCGGATCGTCCTCGGAGCTCATGCCTCGATCTCGATCGATGGCGTGGTGATGGGAGCGAGCGAGCCCGGCGGGTTCGAGCGCGTCCTCGATCTCCCCTCGCCGCACGCGCCCAGCCGGGGAACGCTCTCGCTTCGTCGCGCGGAAGACTTCGAGCGCTCGGAGGTCTTGATCGCGGTGCAGATCGCGCGCGCGACGGCGCTCGTGCTCGAGCGGCACCGGCTGGTGAGCGCGGTGCACGCGAGCGCGAAGGCGCGCCAGGACATCGTCACCATCGTCTCGCACGATCTCCGGACGCCGGTGCATGCCTTCGCGCTCGGTCTCGATGCGCTTCGCTCCACGGTACGCAACGAGGCCACGCTGCCCATCTTCGCGCGGCTCGATCGATCGCTGCGCTCGATGCGCCGCCTGCTCTCGGATCTCCTCGACGTCGCCACGATCCAAGACGGCGCGCTCCATCTCAGGCTCGCCGAGCACGAGGTCGGAGCCCTGGTCGCGAACGTCCAAGCGGGCTGTGCCGAGATCGGAAGGCAGAAGGGTCTCGCGATCCTCGTGGGTGAGGTCGCGCCCGGCACGCTGGTCTGCGACGCGGCGCGCATCGAGCAGGCGCTGACGAACCTCGTCTCGAACGCGGTGAAGTACACGCGGCGCGGGACGGTCACCATCAGCGCATTCGACGAGGGCGACGCGTTCGCGTTCGAGGTCGCCGACACCGGCATGGGCATCGAGCCCGAAGTACGCGCGCACCTGTTCGAGCGGCTCTATCAGGACACGCGCACGGGCGCGGCCGGGATCGGGCTCGGGCTCTACATCGTCCGCGGCATCGCCGTCGCCCATGGCGGCGGTGTCGGCGTCACCAGCACACTCGGCGAAGGCAGTCGGTTCTTCGTGCGAATCCCTCAGGCCGGCCCGGCCCGAGCGGAGAACGGAACCAGTGACTGAGCCTCTTCGCGGACACATCCTGGTCGTGGACGACGAGCCTGACGTGCTGGAGCTGACCGCGCTGACGCTGCGCGCGCGCGGCCACACCGTGAGCACCGCCGCGACCGCCGACGAGGCCGTCGAGGCGGCTCGCACGGCCGACTTCGACTTGGTGCTGACCGATCTGCATCTCGGCGGCGCCGACGGGCTCGACGTGTGCGCGCGCATGCTGGCGATGCGACCCACGATGCCCATCATCGTCATCACGGGCGACGTGACGCTCGCCGCGGCCGTCGCGGCCATGCGCGCGGGTGCGTTCGACTACCTGACCAAGCCCGTCGACGGCGACATGCTCGCGCTCACCGCCGAGCGCGCCCTCAAGCACCACCGGCTCGAGTCCGAGGTGGCGGTCCTCCGAGAGGAGGCTTCCAGCGCGCGCGGGCTCGAAGAGATCCTCGGCCGCAGTCCGGGCATCCAGCACGTGCGCGACGTGATCGCGCGCATCGCGTCCACCACGGCGAGCGTGCTCATCACCGGCGAGAGCGGCACGGGCAAGGAGCTCGTGGCGCGCGCGGTCCATCTGCGCAGCCAGCGCGCGAAGGGTCCGTTCGTCGCGCTCAACTGCGCCGCGCTGCCGCACGAGCTGCTCGAGAGCGAGCTCTTCGGTCACGCGCGCGGTGCCTTCACCGACGCGAAGAACGCGCGCAAGGGGCTCTTCCTCGAGGCCAACGGCGGGACGCTGTTCCTGGACGAGATCGGCGAGATGCCGCTCACGACGCAGGTCAAGCTGCTGCGCGCGCTCCAGGAGCGGGTCGTGCGTCCGGTGGGCGGGAGCGCCGAGGTCGCCTTCGATGCGCGCCTGATCGCGGCGACCAACCGTGATCTCGCGGCCGACGTCGGGGCGAAGCGCTTTCGAGAGGACCTCTACTACCGCATCAACGTCGTCACCATCCACGTGCCGCCGCTGCGTCAACGGCGCGACGACATCCGCACGCTCGCCGAGGCGTTCCTCGAGCGCTTCGCGGCCAACCAGAACAAGAGCGTTCTCTCGATCTCCCCCGCCGCGATGGAGCGACTGACCGCCCGAGACTGGCCCGGGAACGTGCGCGAGCTGGAGAACGCGATGGAGCGCGCCGTCTCGATGGCGCGAACCGACGGCCTGGGCATGGATGCGTTCGCGACCGACGTTGCGCCCTTGGTCGAGCCGATGCCCAGCGTCATGCCGCAGACGATCGACGGCCTCGTGACCGCCGACGTGCAGGAGCAGATGTACATCCAGCACGTGCTGACGATGCTCGGTGGGAACAAGTCGCGCGCGGCAGAGGTGCTCGGCTACGACCGGCGCACGCTGCATCGCAAGCTCAAGCGCGCGGGTGAGGACGGGCAGCCGCTGAAGGTCTCGTCGGGTCCGCGGAGCTCACCACCGGGCAATGTGGTGCCCGAGCAGCTCGCGCGCATCCTCGTCATCGACGGCGACCTCGACTCGCGAGACCTACTGCAGATCGTGCTGGAGGCGTCGGGGTACGAAGTCGTCTCGGCGAGCACCATCGCCGGCGCGCTCGCGCTCGGGCCCGCGGACGTCGTGCTCACCGAGATCACGCTCGAGGACGGCGCAGGCTCGGACCTCGTTCGCAAGCTCTCGCCGACGCCCGTCATCGCGCTCTCGTCGCTTCGGCCGACGACGCCCTTTCGAGCCTGGGTCGCCAAGCCGGCCGCCGCGACGGAGGTGCTCGCCGCGATCCGGAGCGCGCTCGAGGCGCCCTCGCCCAACGGGCCCGCGGCGTTCTGAGCGAGCGCGACGTCGAGACGGTCGGTCGTTTGATGTATTGACGTCGGTCGATACATCGGGCATCTCGATCCGGTGACGGCCCTGCCGACGACCCGGACCGCGATGCTCGCCTCGTGCGCGGCGAACGGGCCCTCGTCGGCGGCGACGGATGTGGCCTCCGTGCTGCGCGCGCTCGGAGACCCCACGCGGCTTGCGATCGCGGCGATGCTGGCGCGCGAGGACGGTGCGCTCTGCGTCTGTCATCTCGAGGCGCGCTTGCCGCTCTCGCAACCGACCATCTCGCATCATCTGCGCGTGCTGCGCGAGGCGGCGCTCGTCGCGAGCGAGAAGCGCGGCACGTGGGTGTACTACACGCTCGATCGCCTGCGGGTCGCCAAGATCGAGGGGCTCGCCGCGTTGCTGGAGTCCGTCGCGCCGATCGCGCGTCGTCGCAGCAAGGCCTGCTGTCCGTGAGCGCGCGCGCGATCGCCGGCGAGGCCCTGGGAACGGCGATGCTGCTCGCCGTCATCGTCGGATCCGGGATCATGGGCGAGTCGCTTGCGGCCGGGAACGTCGCCCTGGCGTTGCTCGCCAACTCCGTCGCGACCGGCGCGGGGCTGATCGTGTTGATCTTGGTCTTCGCGCCCATCTCCGGCGCGCACTTCAACCCCATCGTGTCGGTGCTCGAGGCCACGCGAGGCTCGATCTCGGCGGGTGCAGCGGCTGCGCGATCGGCCGCGCAGATCGTCGGCGGCTGTCTCGGCGTGGTGGTCGCGCACGCGATGTTCGATCATGCAGCGGTGGCGAGCTCGGCGCACGCGCGCTCCGGGCTCGGTCAAGCGATCGGCGAAGCCGTGGCCACGTTCGGCCTCGTCGGGGTGGTGACCGTTCTTCCGAGGCGACGACCCGAGGCCACGGCGTTCGCGGTCGGCGTGTACATCACGGCCGCGTACTGGTTCACGTCGTCGACGTCGTTCGCGAACCCGGCGGTGACGCTGGCCCGAACACTGACCGACACGTTCACGGGCATTCGCTTCGTCGACACGCCGCTCTTCCTCGGCGGGCAGGTCGTCGGTGCCCTCGTCGGTGCGCTCGTCTTCGGATGGCTCGTCCCCGTCGAGCGGCCGGATGCGAAGGGCAAGGGCACGCTCACGTGACGCGCATCGTCTTTCTCTGCGTCGCGAACTCCGCGCGGAGCCAGATGGCCGAGGGGCTCGCGCGCGCGCGCTTCGGGGAACGCGCACGGATCGAGAGTGCGGGCAGCGCGCCCTCGCAGGTCAGCCCTTGGGCTGTCGAGGTGATGCGCGAGATCGGCATCGACATCCGGACGCAGCGCAGCAAGTCGGTGCACGAGATCGATCCCGTCGGCATCGCGGCCGTGGTGACCCTCTGCGCGGAGGAAGTCTGCCCCGTGCTCCTGTCGCGTGCTCCGCGGCTTCACTGGCCGATCGAGGATCCGGCCAGCCGTGATCCCTCGCTCTCTCGTGAGCTGATGCTCGCCCGGTTTCGTGCGGCGCGGGACGAGATCGCCTCGCGGCTCCCGGGGCTCGACGAATTCCTGCGTCCGTCCGACGCCGGCGACGACGTAACGGACGAGGCTTCCACGAAGGATGCCGAGGAGATCGAGCGATGAACGAGCGAACGAACGACGAGATCCGCGCCGAGGTCCGCGAGCACTACGGCAAGGTCGCGGAGGCGCCGTATGCTTCGGGTTGCGCGCCGGGGTGCTGTGCACCGACGAAGGGCACGAGCCTGGCCCTCGGCTACAGCGAGGCCGACCTCGCCGCCGTGCCCGACGGCGCGGATCTCGGGCTGGGCTGTGGCAACCCGCAGGCGATCGCAGGGCTCGCGCGGGGCGAGAAGGTGCTCGACCTCGGCAGCGGCGCGGGGTTCGATTGTTTTCTCGCATCGCGCGCCGTCGGACCGACCGGCAAGGTGGTCGGCGTGGACATGACGCCCGCGATGCTCGTCAAGGCGCGGGCGAACGCGAGCAAGGTCGGCGCGACGAACGTCGAGTTTCGACTGGGAGAGATCGAGCGCTTGCCGGTGAGCGACGGAGAGGTCGACGTCGTGATGTCGAACTGCGTCGTGAACCTCTCGCCCGACAAGGATGCGGTGTACCGCGAGGCCTTTCGTGCGCTGAAGCCCGGCGGGCGGATCGCGATCTCGGACGTGATCGCGCTCGCGCCGATCCCAACCGAGCTTCGCTCGACGGCGATGGCACTGTCCGCATGCGTCGCAGGCGCGGCGACCGTGGTCGAGGTCGAGGCGATGCTCGCGTCGGCGGGCTTCGAGGACGTGATGGTCGAGGTGGTAGGCGCGAGCCGCGAATTCATCGCGCGCTGGCTCCCAGGATCCCGCGCGGAGGACTACGTCGTGTCGGCGTCGATTCGCGCGACCAAGCCGGCAGGCAACAAGACATGCTGCGGCCCGACGTGCTGCGCGTGATCGCCGAGCCCCCCGCGCCGAGCGCGTGGAGCGCGCTGCGCGACGAGGTCCGACGCTTCGTAGCGCGCCGCGTCCCGGTTGCCGATGTCGAGGACGTCGTGCAGGAGGTCCTCGTCGCGATCGCGGGCAGCGAGAGCCCGCGGCCGCAGCGGCTCGGTGCGTTCGCGTACGGCGTGGCGCGCCGCGTCGTCGCCGATCACCACCGTGCGCGCGCACGTGAGCACGCGCGTCTCGCTCGGCTCGCGGTCGAGCCCGACGACGACGGAGGTGAGCCCCTCTCGGCGCCCGAGACGGCGCTGGCAGGCGCGCTCGCGCTCTTCCTCGCCGACGTGAGCCCGCTCTACGCCGAGGCGGTGCGTGCAGTGGACGTGGACGGCGGCAAGCAGAGCGACGTCGCACGCGCGCTCGGCGTCCCGCTCTCGACGCTACGCACTCGCGTCCAGCGCGGGCGCGACGAGCTGCGCGGGCTCGTGCGGCGTTGCTGTGAGATCGAGCTCGATGCACGCGGACGCGTCGTCGCTTGCGAGCCGCGCGGGGGCGGGGAGTGCGGCGCGGAGCATCAAGGCAGGGCGTTGCCCTCGTCGTCGGCGAGGCGCTTCGAGCGGAGCCACGCGTGCAGCTCGGGCCAGCCCTCGGGGAGCGCGAGGTAGTCGCGTCGCGGGCGCGCGCGGAGGGCTTCGAGCTGCGCGGCCTCCGCGTCGAGCTTGCCTTCCCTCGCCGCGAGGAACGCGGAGATCGCGAGATAGAGCGCCTCGCCGCGAGCGCCGAGGCCGCCGACGGCGAGCGCGGTGTCGATCCGTGCGCGCGCGTCTGCGTCACCACCGCGCGCCGCGACGAACGCCGCGCATCGATCTCGCGTCTGCGCCGTTACCGTCGGCGGTTGGACCGCGACTTGGGCGATCGCGCGTCGGGCGCCCTCGAGGTCGCCGAGCGATGCGCGGGTGACGGACGCGGAGGCGTAGATCCAGGACGCGCTGCGGCGGAGCGCGAGCGAGGTCATCCAGCCGGACCTGTCGAGCTCGTCGAGGATCTCGAGCGCGAGCGTGCAGTGCCCCATCTGCGCATGCGCCCCCGCGGCGCTGACGATGGCGACGGCGTGAAACGCGTAGAGGCGACCCGCGACACGGTGCGCTGCGCTCTCGTAGGTAGCCGCCGCCCGCTCGAGCTCGCCGGCCTCGAGCTCGGCCTGTGCCTGAACCAGCTCACCGCGCGTCGTGCTCAGCTCGAGGTAGCCGAGGATGCGGCGCCAGGCGAGCGGGAGCGCGAGCGCCAACGCGATCAGCCCCAGGCAGATCAGCGGCGCAGAGATCGTCGGCGTGACCTGCCCACGAACGAGGACGAACGAGGCCAGGGCGATGTACACGAGGGCAGGGGTGACGCGCAGCGCGAGCTGGATGCGACGCGCGCCGCGCGGCTCGAGGCGGAGGTGTTCCGGCAGCGCCATCAGCCGCGAAGCCAGCGCGCGGTCGGGCTCTCACGGCGCCAGAGCGCGAAGTCCATGAAGTAATGGTGCACGTTGACCATCACGTACACGACCGCGAAGAACGGCGTCGGCCCGAGCGCGCCCATCGCGGCTTCACCGCCCGAGCGTCCGACGTAGAGCGCGTCGAGCGCGGCGGGGCCTCCGCGGAAGATCACCCAGCCGAGCACGACGGCCGAGACGGCGAGGATGGCGACGCGCGTGGACGCCGACGCACCGAACGTGGGCGGTCCCTCGTCGGCGCGCGCTTGGTTTCGACGCACGAGCCAGACGAAGTAGAGGTACTGGATCGAGTGCAGCGCCGGGATCACGTAGCGAACGAGCGGATCGAGGCTGGTCGCGATCGTCCAGAGCCAGACGGTGGCGAGAAAGCAGGCGAGCTCGGCCCAGGGCAGGGTGCCGCTGCGTCGCCAGCGCGCGAGCAGCGTGATGCCGAGCGCGAGCGTGCTGAGCGCGAGCAGCGCGCCGGTGGTCAGCTCGAGCCAGCCGGGCCGCGCGGGCGCCCAGTAGACGACGCCTTTCTCTTGGAACTGGCCCGCGGCCGCCGCTGGGTTGGCCCAGGCGAACGCCCAGGCTGCGTAGCAGTGCGCGAGCATCACGAGGCGCTCGCGTGGGTCGAACGTGACGCCGCGTCGCGCGCAGACGACGGTGAGCGCGCCGAAGCCTTGCTTGGCGTAGTGCCAGCCGACGGTGAGGTACATCAGCTGCGTCATCCAGCCGATCGACTGCGCGTCGCGCGCGGTGAGCGCGTAGGCGGCCCAAGCAAGCAGAACGATCGGCACGACGACGCCGGCGAGGATCCAGCGCGCGCGCTGAGCGACGAGTACGTCGCGTCCAGCGATGCGGGCGCGCACGTCGTCGTAGAAGAGGAGGTACGTGACCGAGAAGTGCGGGTCGTTGATGAAGTGCGCGGCGTGGAAGCAGACGAAGCCCACCGCGAGCTCCGCCTCGTCGAGCCCGAGCCACGCGCGCAGGATCCAAGCGAGCGGGAAGAGAACGAAGGTGACGCCGCCTATTGCGAGGAGCTCGAGCGCGCGCGAGGGTGGGGCTGCGCTCGAGGGGGACGCGTCGAGGTCGACGGCGGTGGGCGTCACGCGATCGGGTGTAACACGGGGAGCGAGAGCGAGAGCGAGAGCGAGAGCGAGAGACGTCAGGGATCGCCGGGGCCGAGGAGCGTCGCGACCGAGACCTTCTCCGTCAGCCCGGGTAGGGTGATCTCGTCGCTCGGCGAGTAGAGCCGCACGACTCGGTATTCCCCCTCGGTCGGCTCGGTGCGCTCTTCGAGGCGGCGACCTTCGAGGTCGAGGATCCAGTAGATGGGTGCGCTCGCGCGCGCGTAGAGCTTGGCCTTGCCGCGATCGATCGCGAGGCTGGTCTTGCTCACCTCGATGATCACGAGCGCGTCGCTGCCGCGCGGGTGACGACCCGGCGTGGATCGCGTCACGGCGAGATCGGGCTCCGGCATGCTCAGGAGATCCACGTCGAGCGGTAGCTGCACTCGCACCACGGCGTGCCCGGCGTAGCGCGGCACGAGGAACATGGTGAGCTCGGTGAGTCGGTCTCCGTGGAGGGGACCTTGCGGCGGCACCATGACCAGCTCCCCTTCGATCAGCTCGACCGGCTCGTCCTCGGTGAGGACGCCGGCATCGACCATCCGCAGGACCTCGTCCACGGTGAATCGGCGTCGCTCGACCCGCTCGGCAGCGCTCGGTTGCATCACGCGAGTGTAGCCCGCAACGATCGGCGCGTCAGGCCGCTGGAGAACTGCTCGAGGAGCGCGACGCCGACGCGGCCGAGTCGGCGGCGCGTCGAGCCGCGTGCCTCGTGTGCTAACGTGCTTCCGTGTGCAGGGCGATCTTCGCACGGCGGCAGAGCTCTCGCGGCGCGAGCACGTGCTCCTCTCTCGTCGCGCACTGCGCGACACGCCCGTGAGCGAGCTGCCGGACAAGATCGACGCGATTCGCGCCGCGGAGCGCGCATTCGCTGTGCTCGGCGTGCGGCACGCCCTGATCGGCGGCCTCGCCGTGGGCGTGAGGAGCGGCGTTCCTCGCGCCACGCTCGACGTGGACTACGCGATTCCCAGCGAGGCCGATCGCGAGCAGGTGGCCGCAGGCTTCGAATCGCAAGGCCTCACGCGGACCGGGACGTTCGCGCACAGCACGCACTTCCGGCACGCGAGCGGCGAGCCCGTGCAGCTGGCGGCGGACGTGCGCTTCGACCCGATGATCGAGCGCGCGGAGGTCCTCACGTTCGGTGATCTCTCCGTCCCCGTCGTGACGACGGCGGACTTGATCGCGATGAAGCGCCTCGCCGCGGCTGATCCCGGGCGGCGTCGGAGCAAAGCGCTGCGCGACCAGGCGGACATCGCGCTGCTCGAGGGCGACGTGCCCGAGCCGGGCGAAGGCTGGTAGAGCGCGGAGATCGCAGCCACATCGATCGATCACAGCACCGCACGAGCTCAGGGACTCGGCGGCCGAGAGCGAGAGCGAGAGCGAGAG